>CAIMTR010000329.1 GCA_903844415.1 uncultured Gammaproteobacteria bacterium | reverse complement strand
TGGCGGCGGCAGCAGCAGCAATAGCTAATGCTTTTTTTGATGCAACTAGCAAACGAATGCGAATGTATCCATTTACTGCGGAACGAGTATTGGCTGCCCTTGGCTAATGCTATTTTGTTTCCACAAAATCAGCATCAACAGAAGTCTATTATTTCTAAATTTTAGTTGGTGATAGATTAGCTTGCTGTTAAGATCTCAGCTTTGCTCACAAAGGTGAAGGTTTTTTAAAGTTGCAGCAAAGGAATATTTTCCACAAACAAGAGGGAGAAAAAATGAAATTGAACAACCACAACCTGAACATTACAGTGCTGCTGGCAACCATATTGCCAATGGCAAACCAGTTTACTCTAGCCGCCGAAGCTGCTGGAGCTACGATCATGCCAGGCATAGTAATGCCAAACGCCACCGCAGCAACCGGACATGCCGTTGGCCTGATTCAGACCATTAATACAAGCACCAATACGGTCACAATTGCCACGGATGCAGTGCCTGAACGAAATTGGCCCGCCATGACCATGGACTACAAGGTGGCAGAAAATGCAGCGGCAAATGTTCGTGCAGGCCAGAAAATAAATTTTGAATTCGCTGGCGAAGGCATGGATGTGACCATCACAAAAATATCAGCCGTCGAATAATGGAAATGTTATTTCTATATCATCAACGTTAGTTTGATAAAGCTTAAGCTCCCTTAACAATCGAGGCATAAACCATGAAAATTTTCCCCTTAATCATGTTGGTCTGTTGTAGTTCGTTAGCACCTTGTGTGTCGCAGGCACACACGGAACTGGTCGCTTCGAATCCAATTGCTGGCGCTGTTTTACCTGAGTCACCTGCCACTATCGAGCTGACCTTTAGCGAGGATGTTCAGTTGCTGCGTCTGGTTATTGCAGACAAAAATGCGCACGAAGTTGTAACCGGATTTAAACCATCAGCTATCACCCAAACTTTATTTTCTGTGTCCATGCCAGTACTGACACAGGACACTTTTACAGTGAACTGGGCTGTGCTGGGCAAAGATGGCCACCGGGTCGAAAAAAGTTTTAGCTTTACCGTTGATACATCTGCCCTACCAACCACTGCACCGGCAGCGCAGTCTACTACCGCACATGGTCACTGATCAGTAGACTGTATGCAGTCAATTGAAATCTGGCAGCTGGCAGGCAGCGTAAGCAAGTTACTCAGTCTGCTCTCTATTGCCGGCGTGGTTGGTGGAGTATTCAGTATTGCACTTGTGCAGTTACTAGACTTTCCAAAACAAGCAAAACTGTTGTCCTATCTGCTGGCGAGTGCAGTGCTTGGGTTTCTTGCTTCACTCCTGTTTTTTCTAGTGCAAGTGGGAGCAATCAACCAGAACGGAGTTGCTGGCATGTTGGACCCGACCATGGCCAGTATCATGGCGCAATCCAGTCTTGGTCATGTCACAGGTTTACGTTTGCTTAGTTTTGCCAGCGTATTTCTCGTCTGGTTTTTATATCTTCGTGACCAGCACCTTGCTAGTCAATGCCAGTATTACACCAAAACAGCTTACCTTTTACTCGTTGCTGTAATTGGACTTCTGGTTATTTCTTTCGCGTTAAGCGGCCACCTTAGTACCTTGTCCATGTTGGCGCAGACAGCCATCGTATTCCATGTGTTAACAGTATTTCTGTGGGTCGGATCGCTCTATCCCTTGTTGCAACTGAGTACCGTTACTGATTTGCCAAAGGTACAAAAACTACTACGCTGTTTTGGAAACGCTGCCTTGTTCATCGTAGCCTTGCTGCTTACGTCAGGAATTTACATGCTTACACAATTGTTGCCATCGTTCAGCGCTGTGGTGGGAACACCCTATGGTTTGACCATGCTGTTGAAATTGACCGGGGTAGGCTGCCTGCTAGCACTCGCTGCCTTAAATAAATTGTTGTTGGTACCCCGGCTGACTAGTCACAACTCAACCCGTTTAGTACAAACATCTATCCGCATGGAAATAATATTTGCCCTGTTAATTCTGCTGGTAACAACCTGGCTGACCACTACACTAAGCCCGCCACTTGCC
>CAIMTR010000328.1 GCA_903844415.1 uncultured Gammaproteobacteria bacterium | reverse complement strand
GTGTAGCCCTGCTGGCGCTCTCTTTCGTTATCCCGAGAATTGATTGTTACTGCTGCATCATAGAGCCCTGGAACTTCTGCGGCATACAAGCATGCTGTACTTAGCCACAAGCTTAGTGACAAACATTTGTGCCAGCGCTTAATAGCAGTGCCCAGATTTGAAGTTGTAATGGGTTTTTGCATAAGGAGTAATCATAACTGATAGCTGGTAAGGCTTGCACACACAAACTGTAGCGTTTATTGTGCAGTTGAAACTTATTTTGGTTAAGATTTTTTCTTCGTCAAACATTCATCCTTATCTGATAACTTAACGCAGAAAATGAGTCATTAACCCACTTGAATACCATCAATATTTGTATGAAATTTACTCATTCACACACGTTTTCTAGTATATGCATTGTGTTATTGCTTGCGTTGCAGTTGAACCTAACAGTACAGGCCGCTCCACCACTCCCTTTTATTGTTACCTACAAGGCCAGTTACGGTAATTTTAATGCAGAAGCTGCACGTCAAATGACATTTGAGGAGCAAAGTAATACTTATACCCTGCAAGCAGAAATCAAATTGATTTTATTGGGTAATACCCTTAGTTCTATCACGGAAACTAGTATTTTTCACTGGCATGATGAATTACCTGTGCCTATACGCTACGACTATGTACAAAAGGGTCTTGGCGGGCGCAAACACAGCGTAGAATTTGATCAAGAGGCACACACAGTCCACTACAATAACAATGAATCGATTGGTAGTCTGGCGCTGAATGGTATGGTGTTAGATGATATGAGTGCTTATCTTTATTTGCGTCAGCAACTGCGCGAAGGCGCCACAGAAATCCATTTTGATGCTGTGGATCGTGACACTATCAAGCCTTATCACTATCGCGTCATGGAAAAAACCATACTCAGCACAATGTTGGGAAATTTCGAAACGGTAAAGTTGGCTCGTGTCCGGCTAGATAATCCGGAACGTGTTACCGAAATATGGCTGGCAGAAGACTTCGACTACGTGTTGTTGAAATTATTACAGGTAGAGCCTGATGACAGCACAATCAGATTAGACGTGGATAGTGCCAGTCTTGCCGGTAAGCCTTTGACTGGACTTTAACAAAACTGATTTCACACTTGTCTTATCCAATCTAGCAGGTGCCGCTTCAGCTACAATAACGACACCACCCACACTGTAAGAACTTTCAATTATTTGTATGCCTGTAACTTCTGAAACATCTGTACTTTTTGGCAACCTTTTAACCAATAGCCTGCCTGCCGATTGCGAAACTCGTAATTTCCGGCGTCAAGTGAGCGGCGCCTGTTACTCCTTTGTTAAGACAACACCCTTTCCGCAAGCTACACTTATTGCCTGGTCACAGGCTCTAGCAGCACAACTGGGATTAACTCCTGAGCGATTAGGCCGTGACAAATTTACGTCTATAGTAAGTGGCAACAGCATGGAGCAAGGCATGCAGAGCTATGCCCTTTGTTATGGCGGCCATCAATTTGGACATTGGGCCGGGCAATTAGGCGATGGCCGAGCCATTAATCTAGGGGAAGTTAACACTGCAGCCGGACAGCACCAGATTTTGCAATTAAAAGGTGCAGGCCCCACACCTTATTCACGTACTGCAGATGGACTTGCAGTGTTACGTTCATCGTTGCGTGAATACCTCTGTAGCGAAGCTATGTATCACCTAGGAGTTCCTACCACTCGGGCTTTGAGCCTAGTTCTCACCGGAACAGGTGTGGTGCGGGATATGTTCTACGACGGCAATCCAAAAACAGAACCCGGTGCCATAGTGTGTCGTGTTGCACCGTCATTTTTACGTTTTGGTAACTATGAAATTTTAAATGCACGTAAGGAATTTGATCTGCTTAAACAATTAACAGACTTCACGATCACTCGTGATTTTCCACATCTAGGTGTGCCTGGTCATGACACTTATATTGCTTGGTTCAACGAAGTTTGTCAGCGCACCGCCCGCATGATAGTGCACTGGATGCGTGTAGGTTTTGTACATGGAGTGATGAATACCGACAACATGTCCATTCTTGGTCTCACCATCGACTACGGCCCCTACGGCTGGATTGAAAACTACGATCCTGGCTGGACTCCCAATACTACCGATAGCCAAGGAAAACGTTATCGATTTGGACAACAACCACAAATTGCACTGTGGAATTTGGTGCAATTAGCTAATGCCATTTTTCCGCTAATCAATACAGTCGAACCATTGGAAGCTGCAATTGCAGCTTATAAATCCACATATGAATCGCAGTGGTTACGCATGATGCAGGATAAGCTCGGTCTTGAATCTCCCCACCATGAAGATGCAACACTTATAAATCAGTTGCTGAGCAGCTTCAGGCACACAGAAACTGACATGACAATATTCTTTCGCGCACTCGCCGCTGTGGACTTTAGTTTGCTATTGCAAGAAGTCCCTGTAATTTTGCAAAAAGCCTGGTATGAAAAAAGCCCAAACCAGACAAGTCAACAGGCAACTTTGGACTGGCTATTACTTTATCAAAAGCGGCTGCAATTTGAGACTAGACCACAAGTAGTCCGTACAGCTGCTATGAATAGCCAAAACCCATGCTACGTGTTGCGCAATTATCTGGCGCAGTTAGCCATCGATTCTGCCGAACAAGGTGACTACAGCAAACTACATGAATTGCAAAAAGTTTTGCAGCAACCCTACCAAGAACAACCAGGTCATGAAAATCTGGCTCAGTTACGTCCCGACTGGGCCCGCCAGCGTGCTGGGTGTTCGATGTTGTCGTGTAGTTCTTAACAGTTTCAAACTGTTAAGCCAATAGCACAATTACAGGAATATTTACTAGATAATTACCAACTTTGTACTATGTTAAACACAACTCCGCCCGGCAAAAGGAATTTGCTATGTTTAAGCTTTTCTTGTGTTCGCTGTTAGTTTTCCCCGCTGCTCTTTCAAATGCTGCAGTACATACTGACGGTTTTTATAAAGTGATAACCGATAGTCATTCGAATTTCAACTTCAGCATTGAACTCGGCAGTTTTTACAATACCCCTGATTATCTGCTTAATCCCGTATGCAAGGAGGGCACTTTCCAAGCCCTGAATATCAACGTCAATCAACCTGCTTTTTTTACCGGACGCCGCGGCATCCGGGTTGTAGATATAGGTAATCGTCATTACCGGTTTATCGCCAATTTCCTATTTAACGAGCCACACTATTTGCAGCAAATTCAGGCAGGTACTCTTAATTGGATTTACTCTGAAGTCGACTTCCATTGGGCGACTGCATCGAGCTTTACTCAGCATGAAGCTGTATTTTTTTACTCAAGTGTAGTTGCGGGCACTACCAATTGCCTGGCACTAGTCACCTACCCGATCCAACAGGTTAAAACCTGATTTTTTTTACCGAAGGCATTGGCATAAAAATACAAGTGGGTTTGCAGACAAATGGATTCTGTTCAGCCTTGTAAACCGCATCAATACGGGAATATTGCTCTGAATCTATAATCGGTATCGACAT
>CAIMTR010000327.1 GCA_903844415.1 uncultured Gammaproteobacteria bacterium | reverse complement strand
GCCCGTTGCTGCTACGCTGCGGGTTCAGCATTACGCGCTTAAATACCAATGGCAATTGCAAGAAATAAACGCAGGCGAAATGGACGATCCGTCTTATCAGCGTAATCCGAGCAACCGTTGTTATTTTTGTAAGAATAATTTGTACGGAAGTATTCGCCAACACACGGTCTTGCCAATAGTCTCTGGCACCAATCTAGATGATTTGCAGGATTACCGCCCTGGTCTTATTGCAGCCAATGAGCATGCTGTAAGACATCCTTTAGTGGAAGCTGGTATCAACAAAAATGGTGTTAGACAATTGGCCACCTGGTTAGGTTTGGACGATTTGCGCGAGCTGCCAGCTTCACCTTGTCTGTCGAGCCGTATCACTACGGGCATTGCGATTGATGCTGATTTGTTGCCATTGATTGATCAAACCGAACAAAAATTACGGCTTCTGCTTAACTGTGCAGCGGCCAGTGATGACATCCGTTGCCGTATTCGCAACACAGGTATAACCATCCAGTTGTCCAACCATGAGCTGGCGCTAGAGCAAGAAATTCGCAGCACTGTTCAAAAGGTTTTTTCCAGTACACGTTTCAGTCACTATTGCCGTTCGATCAGCATTGAGCCTTATGAGCAGGGCAGTGCATTTATAAAGGCCTCTGTATGAATAATGAAATCAATCTGGATTGGGACAGAGCCAAGCGTACCGGTTTAAGTGAAGCCATTTTGTGTTTAGGTAAATCACTTGCAAATTTGCAGCAAATTCTCGGTATGGCTGAAACTAGAAATACGGCTCTGTTGTTTACCCGGCTGGAAGCCACAATAGCAGGCAAACTTTTTATCAACGCAGGAGTGTTTGATTACGATCCTGTTTCTCGCACTGCTTATTATTTGCCAGCGCAGTACAACAAACCAGAGCTCGGTGCAAAAGTCGCGGTAGTCAGTGCCGGTAGTGCCGATTTGCCAGTCGCCAAAGAGGTTGTCCGCACCCTCACTTTTTACGGAATAGCGGCTACCGAAATCTATGACATTGGTGTTGCTGGCCTTTGGCGCATGCAGGAAAAACTTGAAACTTTACGTGCGCAGCAAGTTCTGGTTTGTGTGGCAGGTATGGATGCGGCATTACCTACTGTGCTGGCGGGATTGATATCTAGCCCTGTCATTGCCGTGCCTGTGTCCACGGGTTATGGCATGGCCAAAAATGGTGAAACTGCTCTTAATGCATTGTTGTGCAGTTGTGCTCAGGGTCTTGTCGTTGTCAATATTGATAATGGTTTTGGTGCGGCCTGTGCCGTCTTGCGAGTTCTTTCGGTTTGAATATTCTGGTTCTGCAATCTTGTAGTGTTCGGCAACTAAGCTCACCTTGGCTACAAACCTGTTTGCAAAGTGTGGCTAGCTGGGCGCAGCAAACTGGCTTTTATTATCGATTTATTGGTGACGAATTATTTAGTGTTGTACCAGAGTGGTACATGGCCAAAGTGCAAACAAAACTGCCAGTAGCCACTGATTACGCGCGGCTGATTTATTTGCAGCAAGCTCTTGCAGAAGGTTTTGAACAAGTTATCTGGCTAGATGCAGATGTACTTATTTTTGATCAAGGGTTAATCCTAGAGTTTACCGGTAGTTGTGCCTTTGGTTATGAATTTTGGGTGCAGGAGCATAAGGGAAAACTAGTAGCACGCAGTAATTTGCATAACGCAGTCTGTGTATTCAAAAAAAATTGTGTAGTGTTGCCTTTTCTAATTCAAACCATAGCGTCGCTGGTGCAGCGTGTGGATCCTGTCCATCTAGCTCCCCAATTTGTCGGACCTAAACTGCTCAATGCTCTACATTCTTTGTGTAATTTTTCTTTATTGCCGCAAGTGGGGGCTTTAAGTCCACTGGTAGTTGCCGATATTTGTGTGGGGTCCGGGGCAGCACTGGAACTCTTGCGGCAACAATCGCAAGTGTCACCATTGGCGGTCAATCTGTGTGCTTCCTTGATAGGGGAGGAAGCAGCCTCGGCAGTAGTTGCTTCATTGTTGACCAAGGGTAGTCTTTGATTACTAGGCTCCTACACGGAGGAAATAGCAAAACTTAGTTCAAAAAAAAGCCCCACCAGTTTTCACTAGCAGGGCGTAATTTAAAGCGAGTTAGAAGCGAGTTTAAAAACTTTACTTTTTAGCGTCTTCTTTCTTTTGTTTCTCTTTAGCTATAACAGTTTCTGCAACATTGTTAGGACATGCAGAGTAGTGAGAGAACTCCATCGAGAACTGACCGCGACCTGAAGTCATGGTACGCAAGGTGCTGATGTAGCCAAACATGTCGGCAAGCGGCACGTTTGCTTTAATACGTACTCCGGTAATGTTCGCTTCTTGAGCTAAGATCATGCCGCGGCGACGGTTTAAGTCACCAATAACATCACCTACATGGCTTTCTGGGCTATACACATCAACCTTCATGATAGGTTCAAGCAATTGTGGGCCAGCTTTCGGCATGGTTTGACGGAATGCACCTTTTGCCGCAATTTCAAACGCAATTGCCGAGGAGTCAACGGCATGGAAAGCACCGTCGATCAGATCGACTTCAACATCTAGAACTGGGAAGCCGGCTAATGGACCGGTTGCCATCATTAGTCGGAAACCTTTTTCAACAGCTGGATGGAATTCCTTGGGAACACTACCGCCCACAACTGATGAAATAAAGGTGAACCCAGAGGAGGGCTCGCCTGGACGAATGCGGTAGTCAATCCTGCCGTACTGCCCCGAACCACCAGATTGCTTCTTGTGGGTATAAGTGTCTTCGACTTCACGGGTGATAGTCTCGCGGTAGGCTACCTGGGGCTGGCCTACGACCAATTCAACTCCATAGGTACGTTTCAGAATGTCTACTTTGATATCTAGGTGCAATTCACCCATCCCTCGAAGGATGATTTCACCTGAGTCGATATCAGTTTCAACCCGGAAAGTGGGATCTTCTGCCACCATTTTACCAATCGCAATACCCATTTTTTCAGTTGAGCCTTTGTCTTTAGGCGCCACAGAAATAGAGATTACCGGCTCAGGAAACACCATCGCCTCAAGTGTACATTCGTGTTTAGGATCACAAAGTGTGTGGCCGGTTTGCACGTTCTTCATGCCAACAATAGCGATAATGTCGCCTGCTTCAGCATGGCTCAATTCGTTACGTTCATTCGCCTGCATTTCAACCATGCGGCCAACCCGCTCGGTTTTACCAGTAAATGAGTTAAGGATGGAGTCGCCTTTGTTCAATTGGCCGGAGTAAATACGGCAGAAAGTCAGGGCGCCAAAGCGGTCATCCATGATTTTGAACGCCAGCGCACGGAACGGCTCATCCGCAGAAACAATGGCGAATTTACCATTTGGGTTGCCTTCTTCGTCTGTCAGTGGTTGAGGATTAACTTCGTGTGGCGCGGGCAAATAATCAACAACCGCGTCCAGCAAAAGTTGCATGCCTTTGTTCTTGAAGGCTGAACCGCAATAGGTTGGGAAGTAGGCCAGTTCACGTGTGCCTTTGCGTATACAGCGCTTGATGTCTGCTTCAGAAATCTGTTTGCCTTCCAGGAATTCCATTAACACTTCGTCATCTACTTCAACAGCAGTTTCGATTAACTGGTCGCGGTACATTTCTACTTCATCAACCATATCGGCTGGCACGTCAGAAATTGAGTAGTTTTCCGGTTGGCCAGTTTCGTCCCAAATGTAGGCTTTACGGGACAATATATCCACAACACCTATGAAGGTGTCTTCAGTGCCGATTGGCAGGGTCATGATTAAAGGGCGTGCTCCCAATACTTTTTGCACTTGTGCAGTTACTTTGAGGAAGTCGGCACCAATACGGTCCAATTTGTTTACGAAAATCAAACGCGCTACTTTGGAGTCGTTCGCGTAACGCCAGTTGGTTTCTGATTGCGGCTCAACACCGCCAGAACCACAGAAAACGCCAATACCTCCATCGAGTACTTTCAATGAGCGATACACTTCAACGGTGAAGTCAACGTGGCCAGGGGTATCAATTACGTTGAAACGGGTACCTTTCCAGAAACAGCTCACGGCCGCGGACTGAATGGTGATGCCTCGCTCAGCTTCCTGAACCATAAAGTCGGTAGTTGACTCACCTTCGTGAACCTCACCGATCTTGTGGATTCTTCCGGTCAGCTTGAGGATACGCTCGGTGGTGGTGGTTTTTCCGGCATCCACGTGGGCGAAGATACCAATATTTCTGTAAAGGGATAGGTCAGTCATAGGGCTCTCAAAAAAGCTGGCATGTAAAAGGCGTGGCACGATACACGAATTCACAGAATTTTTCCGCTCAAAAGTGTCAAAGGTTGTTGAGTTTCTCTTTTCAGTTATAGTTTCTGATGTTCAGATATCTATTGTTTATCGGCCTCAAGCATAATTAATGCCTTCGGATATCTGCTTGGAGGGGGCCTAGCTGGAAAATTTCCCGACTCGCGGTATCATGCGGGTACACCATAACAACCACATCAAAGAGGGGATTATCATGGCTGGCATTACTCTGGAAAACATTACCGAAGCAGTAATAAATCACGGCGATAAAGGCAAGACTAATCCACGTCTGCATCAGATTTATACAAGTCTGGTCAAACATATTCATGCTTTTCAGAAAGAAGTGAATCTGACTACCGAAGAATTGGATATCGGTCGCAAATTTCTGTTCAAACTGTCTGTACCCAACAACGACTTTCCTATGGGTGAAATCCATTTAATGACTGACTGCCTAGGAATTTCCGAAGTGTCCATATTGCTTGAAGATAAAGGCAATCATGGCACCACAGAAATGAATGTCGAAGGCCCGCTGTTTTTTGCTGGCCTGCCAGAACGTGCTAACGGGGCAAAAATTGGAGTTGATGACACAGGTAAACCCTTGTTCGTGAGGCACAAATTCCAGGATGCTCAAGGTAAAGCGTTGGCCAATGCAACTGTTGATGTCTGGCAACCTAACGGCGAAGGCAACTATTTTGT
Organism: uncultured Gammaproteobacteria bacterium; assembly: GCA_903844415.1. Classification (GTDB taxonomy): domain Bacteria; phylum Pseudomonadota; class Gammaproteobacteria; order Pseudomonadales; family Pseudohongiellaceae; genus CAILUG01. The sequence continues at coordinate 7,606 of CAIMTR010000327.1, read as the reverse complement.
GCAAAAGGAAAATTTACCAGAATGGAATTACTATGCCCGTTTCCACACCGATGCCAAAGGTGAATTGAATTTTGAAACCGTGGTGCCCGGCGATTATCCGGTGCCTACTTCCGGTCCTACTGGTGCCATGCTAGAACAATTGGGTCGCCACGGTTATCGCGCTTCCCACATCCACTACATTGTGCGTGCCCAGGGGCATCCCGATTTCACCACCATGATGTATTTTAATCACTCGCCTTATGTGAATTCAGATACCATTTTTTCGGTGAAGAATTTCCGTGTGGACATTGTTAAACATGACAACACAGACGCAATCAAAGCGCGGGGTTTGAACCAACCTTTTTACACGCTGGATTACACGTTTATAATTCCTTGATCTGGTTAACACTAAGCTACTTTAGATATTTCGATGCCACTAGCCCTGTTTTACAAGCCCAGTTATGAGCGTTTGCAGGCGCGTATCACGGCCCTTGCACCTGCCCTAGAAGTAGCACTTTATGATGCAGAAGGGCGCATTACATTGCATGGCAGGGAAGTTGATATTGAAGACATCAGCCCTGAATATTTCTGGATCCACAGCGAATTGTTTTTCTCGCCGTGTATAAAAGACTATTTCCGCCTGGCACTGGCATCACGTTCTATTCGCTGGTTACACACGGTTAACACCGGACTTGATCGCTTGCCCTATATTGATCTGGTTAAAAGTGGTGTGGTCGTTACTAATAATCATGGGCAGGCGATTGCCATTGCAGAATATGTAATGGGTCAGGTGTTGGCCCATTATCAAAATGTAGCTGATTTTCGCACCAAGCAGCACCAAAAAATTTGGCAGCATCGTGGCTTCCGTGAAATACAAGGTACCCATTGGGTCATCATTGGGTTCGGTCATATTGGCTTGGCCGTGGCGCAGCGCGCTAAAGCCTTTGGCGCCAAAATCACAACCGTTCGCCGCAGCCCTCATACTGAAGGTCTGGCAGATGCTGTGGTGTCTCAAGCGCAATTAACTACGGTGTTGCCCACTGCTGATGTGGTTGTTCTTGCCTGTACCTCCAATGCCGACACTCGCAACATGGTTAATGCAGATTTTCTCGCTGCAATGTCAGCTAAATCAGTGCTGGTAAATATTGCGCGTGGTGATCTGGTAGTGGAAGCAGCGCTTAAGCAGGCGCTCGATGCGGGTAGACCTGAATACGCGATTCTTGATGTATTTAATGCCGAACCACCAGCGCAAGATTGTTGGGTTTGGCAGCATCCACGCGTATTACTCACTCCCCATCTATCTAATGCCGGCACCGGCATGCGAGCGCGCAGCGAAAGTGTTTTTTTTGCCAACCTGGAGCGTATGGTAAAAGGAGAACCCTTGCTGAATCAGGTAACTGAGCGTGACATTGTTTAGGGCTTTTTACTAAGGATCCAGAGCAGGTAGAAGTGAAGCTTGCGTTGATACGCATGAACCCATCCATGCGACTCTCATTGGCATCCCTGCCAATGAAGGTCGTCTTAAGCTTCACCTCTGTCTTCTCTCTGATTTGCGCAGTAGTACTCAGGATTAATTCTTTTAGTTTCTCCAACAAGTAGGCATGAGCCATGTATGAAGTAATCACAGTTGATGTTCTCAACAACCCAATGGAAGTATTTGTATTTCGTCCCCAAGGTTTGGGGCCACATCCAGGTATTTTGCTGGCAATGCATCTGCCCGGTCACACCGGACTTGAACATGATGTGTTTACACTCACCACTGCCCAACGTTTTGCCGATAATGGTTACCTCGTTGCAGTACCTTTTATTTTTCATTGGTGGCCTAAAAGCGCAGCAGCGGATCTGAAGCGGGAAGCCAGTAGAGATGATTGGATCGTCGCAGATATGAACGCAGGTATGGATGTGCTCTGCGCGCAAGCTGGAGTGGATGTGACGCGCATTGGTATCGTAGGTCATTGTTGGGGTGGGCGGTCGTCGTGGTTGTCTGCATGTCATATTCGAGGTGTTGCAGCATTGGCTACTTTCTACGGCGGCAACATAAAAAAAATACTGGGTAATGGAAGTGTGTCACCTATCGACCTGACTCCCCACATCAGTTGTCCGGTGATCGGTTTTTATGGCAATAACGACACTAATCCCTCACCCGAAGACGTCACCGACTACAGTGCTGCGTTAACAAGGGCGGGTATCAAACACCAGTTTCATCAATATGACGGCGCAGGGCATGGCTTTCAGAATTTTCCAATGCCGGATCGTTACCATCAGGTGTCTAGTGATGATGCATGGAATAAGGTACTGAATTTTTTAGGCAAAAATCTGGGGCTGGGGGGGGGTAGGGAGCAGCCAGTAACCCAAAGTGGCAGGAGATAACTCGCCATTTCAATGTGAATTGAGGCAACATTGACCGACCAGTCAGTCAGTTCTACTATGTGGCCTACATCCAATCTGCGTAATTTTATGTCTCTAGCCGTATCTAACCTTGCACCCGGCAAGCGCTTGCAACAAAAAGAAGCGCGTCGGAATGACATTATTGAAGCGGCACTTGCTGAATTTGCTTCGCAGGGTTTTACTGCCACCAAACTGGATGATGTGGCCGTCCGTGCCGGCATTGGTAAGGGCACTATCTATCTGTACTTCAACAGCAAGGAAAGTTTGTTTGAAGAGGTTGTACGCTGCACATTGTTTCCTGGTCGGGAAATGGCTGAATCTTATGTGGAAGATTTTGAAGGCACTGCGACAGAATTGATGGTCAACCATTTTCGTTTCATTTATGGCTTTTTCCAAAATGAAAAAGTTCCTCTTTTGCTGGCGATAGTGTTGGCAGAGGCTGCACGTTTTCCGCAGTTAGCGCAGTTTTTTTTCGACGAAATGATCAGACCTTCGCGTCAACTAATCCAAGACATTATCGAGCGTGGTATTGCCAGTGGTGAGTTTCGAGCATCTGCCAGTTTGATCCATCACCAGTTGTTGATTTCACCGGCCGTGTTGGCAGCTATCTTTAATCTGCAATTTCACCAACAAGAACCTATTGATTTTGCTGTGTATTCAGAAATGCACATTGATTTTATTTTACGCGGGCTCAAAGCTTGATCCCTACACAATTCGCTCTGCATTTTTTCCTGCGCCGCCAACTGGATTTACTCATGAAGTTTTTAAGCAAGCCGTTATTTCTTTTGTATTTTTTGTTAACGGCAGGGTGTTCACAAGATCAACAATTACTGAGTGTGCCTGTTTTTGCTCGAGTCGAGGCAGATCCAATCGGCGAATTGAGCGGCATAGTCAAAAGCCCTGGGCGCGACAACTTGTATTGGGTGCATAACGATAGTGGTGATAGTGCCCGCATTTTTGCCATTACTGCCGAAGGCAAAAACATCCTTCCCACCTATTCAAAATTTTCTTTTTATGGTGAGGAAGATGAACGAGGCAAAAAGCAGTGGCAGGGTTTTGAAGTGTTAGATGCTCGTAATGAAGATTGGGAAGATATTGCGGTTGACAGCAATTATCTCTACATCAGTGACATGGGAAATAACAACAACGAACGCCGCGACTTAGGCATTTACTTAGTCAGTGAAATAGACCCTACAGCTTCCACACGTACCGCAGTAATTCAACATTTGGCTATTATTTATCCCGATCAGGAAAGTTTTCCGCCACAGCAAAAACACTTCGACTCTGAAAGTCTTTTTACCTTTGACGGCAAACTGTACCTGATCACTAAACATCGCGCTCCCAATTCAGATTCTGCCGAGCCGGGTGCAAAACTGTACAGGCTGGATACCATGCTGCCCGACCAGGACAATGTACTAACATTGTTGGAATCCAATGCTGATATCACCTCTGCTACTGGTGCAGATGTCTCCCCTGATGGACAGACGCTGGCGGTTATTTCTTACAATGATCTTTGGTTGTTCGACCGCCCGCAAAGTGGTGATCTTTGGCTGTCTTCAACTTCTCGTCGTTATCCTTTAAATACGGATGTGTTTGAGCAGGTTGAAGCAATCACGTGGGTTGATAACGCAACATTGCTGATCGCCAACGAACAAAGGGATATTTTTCGCCTCCCGTTGGCAGATCTTCCAAGTAGGTAGGGTTAGATAATGATGCATGACATATCCCTGGCATATTCTAAATCCGGTACGCTCTGGAAGCGCCATCTTTCCAGTCATCACGCACAGATAGAAACTCTTTTAGATAATCGGCAACTACATGGTTCGGTAAAGATGCGGGTTAAGGATTTGGAAAGTCTGAGTGAAAAATGCAGTTTTCTTACTCGTTCCACTGGCGATTTGCATCCTCAAATCGGCGATCTGCTGGGTTTGCGAATTGTGGTTCCTTTCCAGGAAGAAGTGGAACAAGTAATAGAACTGTTACGAGCACATTTCAACATCGAAGCTATCGAACGTAAATCTGAAAAACTTAGCTTTCGCGAATTTGCTTACGATGCTGTGCATGTGGAAATCCCGCTAGAGGAAGATATTGACTTGCCACAATGCTGCAAAAAAGTGATTGAAGTCCAGGTTCGTACCACTCTGCAGGATGCTTGGGCCGATGTGGAGCATGAATTGATTTACAAAAATCATTTTCGTTTTCCCAGAAGTGATGCTCTGCGCAAGAAGTTGGCAGCAGTAAATGCCAGTCTTAGTTTAGCTGACATTATTTTTCAGGAAATACGTGATTCACAAAAAGATATGGCCAAATGGGGGCAGGAACGATTTCAAGCACTCCTGCATCCGTCAATAGAACGTATTGAACCCTTGCTCAGTGTCGAAATGGTGCCATTACCACAAGCCACTTTGCCGGGAATTGAAGAAGTAGGTGATAGTAATCGAGCAGAGATAGAACATAATCTGATGTTGGGTCTTAAGGCCCATAAAGTTTTCGATTACGCAACGGCAGTCGAATTTTATACTAAAGCTCTTGCTTGCGATCCGGAGCTTGCTGCTCGCTCCATTGTTTTCAGTCACCGCGGCATGGCATATTTCTCTCTAGAGCAAGAATCACTAGCGCTGAGTGATTTCAATCGCAGTTTCCAGTGTGACACACACAATTATCGCGCCCTAAATTATCGTGCCATGGTGTTACGCAGAATGGGTTACGTAGAACCGGCACTTGAAAGTTTTACCTTGTCGTTAGAGCTTGCGCCTCAGCAGGTAGACGTTTACTTCTTGCGCGCACAAACGCTGGTTGAAATTGAAGAACTGGTGCGTGCCAAGGCAGATTTGCGTAGAACACTAGAGTTGGAACCGACCCACAAAGAAGCGTATGCCCTCTTGCAAAAAATCAAACCATGACAGGTTTGCAATGCAGTAATACCTCGTCAAATAACCCGTTTCAATGCCCTAGACTCAGTGTTAACATGCGCCGCTTTCCTGTCAAAAGCGGCTTTTTTGCGCAAAAAAGTGACTTCTAAGAAAACATGAAAGCTTTCTATCAAGACTTTAAATTGGGCATATTGGGCGGCGGACAATTAGGCCGCATGTTGATTGGGTCCTGCACCAATTTTGATATATTCACAGCTGTTCTCGATCCTTCCGAAGTTGCACCTTGCAAACATATTGCCTCCTCTTTCCACTTAGGTTCAATCACAGATTTCGCCACTGTTTATAATTTTGGCAAACAGGTTGATTTGCTTACAATCGAAATTGAAAACGTTAATGTCGAAGCCTTATATCAACTTGAAAAGGAAGGTAAGGCAGTTTACCCGCAGCCCCGTGTCATCGAAATAATTCAAGACAAACGTAAACAAAAACAGTTCTATCTTGAACATGGCATTCCAACAGCGGACTTTGTGTTAGTCGAAAATCGTGCTGACATCCTGCACAACATTGCCCGTTTGCCAGCTTTTAACAAACTTGGCAAAGGTGGTTACGATGGCGGGGGTGTCCAACGAATTGAAAGTGTCAGTGACATAGATAAGGCCTTTGATGCGCCTGGATTGCTGGAGCAATATATTGATTTCGATCGCGAAATATCTGTAATTGTTGCGCGTAATGCCAAAGGTGAGGTTGCAGTATTTCCCGCCGTCGAATGTGTGTTTCATGCCGACCACAATTTGGTTGATTATTTATTGTCACCGAGTTCTGCTGCTCCCGCCATTTTGCACAGAGCAGATACAATTGCCAGACAAGTAGTGGAAAGCCTGCAACTAGTTGGTTTGCTAGCGGTAGAAATGTTCGTGACAAAAAGTGGAGAAGTACTCGTTAATGAAGTAGCGCCACGCCCCCATAACAGTGGTCATCAAACCATTAATGCTAATTACACATCGCAATATGAGCAACACCTTCGCGCAATTTTGAATTTGCCACTGGGTGCTACCACCTTGAAATCTCCATCAGCAATGGTGAATCTGCTCGGTGCAGAAGGGTTCAGCGGTGTAGCGCGATACGAAGGTGTGGAACAATTACTGCAAATTTCAGGCGTTAGTTTATTTCTCTATGGTAAAAAATTTACCCGACCGCAACGCAAAATGGGACATATCACTATTTTAGATGTAGATGTAAATCGCTTGCTTGAAAAAGTGGAAATGGTCAAAAAAGTAATCAAGGTGGTAGTATAAAAAAGTAGTGTAAATAGTGGTGTATGCAGCACCAATGTCTGATTGGGTTTAGGCTGTATTAGAGTGCCATTGAGCAGTTTTTCGTGGTTTAGTCTGAAATTTTGGTAGTGAAAGCGTCTAATAGTTACAAGTAATCAACATGCGCAACCAACATGAGCAAACAAGATGAGCAAAATAAAACCCCAAGGCTTGGCTAAGCGTCAAACAAACTCCAAGGCATTGGCAAAAGTAGGCATCATCATGGGCAGTGCCTCTGATTTGCCTGTCATGCAAGCTGCTGCCGACATCCTCGGACAATTTTGCATCCCTTATGAAATTGCCGTGGTGTCTGCGCATAGAACACCAGAGGTCATGTTTGAATATGCCAATACTGCGCGCGAACGTGGTCTTAGTGTCATCATTGCCGGTGCAGGTGGTGCAGCGCATTTGCCCGGTATGGTGGCATCGATTACTACCTTGCCGGTTATTGGTGTGCCCATCAAATCGAGCAATTCCATCGACGGCTGGGACTCAATTCTATCCATGGTACAAATGCCCGCAGGAATTCCGGTGGCAACAGTTGCCCTCAATGGGGCACTGAATGCAGGTGTGCTGGCTGTTGAGATTCTTGGCACCAGTTCGCTTGAAGTTGCAGCCCAATTGGCAGATTACAAAAAGTCCCTGAAGCAAAAGGTGCAAGAGATGAATAACAATATTCCAAATGCTACTGATCGAAAATAACTACATGTTTTAGATGCATCAACCCAGCTTGAAATGTGGGCAAATGTGATTTTGCCTGTAGCTGCCTGCTGGTATAATCGTGCCCTGTCCAAATCGGACATCCTCCCATTTCTTTTACTACACGGATATTGCAATGTTTCAATCGATTGAACGTCGCCCACCTGATCCAATTCTGGGTTTGTCTGCATCTTATAAAAACGATACCAATCCTAAAAAAGTAGATCTTGGTGTTGGTATATACAAGGATGAGGCTGGTAACTGCCCCGTGATGAAAGCGGTAAAAACTGCAGAAAATAAACTCTGGCAAACAGAAGACTCCAAATCCTACATCGCGCAGGCTGGCCCAGAATT
>CAIMTR010000326.1 GCA_903844415.1 uncultured Gammaproteobacteria bacterium | reverse complement strand
TACCAATTCGCTTTCAATCCGTGATGTTCTATTGTTTCCGCATATGCGCCCCCAGCAGCATGGCTGAAATCTTTAGCAATAATAAGCGTCCAATCCAACTAGAGAGCTCCTGGCAACAGTGGTTGCAGCAGGAGTTCCAATTGGACTATATGCAGAACTTACGCGCTTTTCTGTGCGCTGAAAAAAACGCAGGTAAACATATTTATCCGCCGGGTTCTCAAATATTTGCAGCCTTCAATGCCACTGCTTTTAATCAGGTGAAGGTGGTTATACTAGGTCAAGATCCCTATCACAACCCAGGACAAGCGCATGGTCTGTGTTTTTCTGTGCTACCTGGAATTTCTCCACCGCCCTCATTGCTCAATATTTATAAAGAACTCCAGAGCGATATAGGTTTTGTGCCTCCAGATCACGGTAATTTAACAGCCTGGGCTGCACAAGGAGTCTTGTTGCTAAATGCTGTGCTTACTGTCGAACAAAATAAAGCGGCATCTCATCAAGGCAAGGGTTGGGAGCGATTCACTGATAAGGTGGTAAGTGTGCTCAATGAAGAATGCGAGGGTCTGGTATTTATGCTCTGGGGTAGTTACGCCCAAAAAAAAGGGCAGTACATCAAGCGAAGTAAACATCTGGTGCTGGAATCAGCTCATCCGTCACCGCTATCTGCCTATCGGGGCTTTCTCGGCAATGGTCATTTTTCCCGCACTAATGCCTGGTTACTGCAAAACAGCAAAGCAATTATCGATTGGCAATTGCCCCTGCTTTAAGCGGAATTACTCACCCGTGTAAATACAACCGCTAGTGCAGGTTTCTTTAACGATAATTTTATTGATTTGCGGCAACTTTACTTTTATTTGCAGCCATAACCAGCGGGCGATGATTTCACTGGTCGGATTTTCAAGCCCGGGTATGTCATTTAGATAATAATGATCCAACTGTGCAATGACGGGTTTTACCAGGGTCTTGATATCGGCATAGTCCATCACCCAGCCTAAAGAGCTATCCAACGGACCCGCCACATGTACTTCAACCCGAAAAGAATGCCCATGCAAGCGCCCACATTTATGGCCAGGTGGTACATTTGGTAACAAATGGGCTGCTTCAAAATTAAATTCTTTATAGATTTCCATAAACTTACCTGATGTAAATTGTTAATCGTAGCCACAGGGCAAGGGCGCGCGATGTTAATGTCTTGTAAATGCTATGTACAGGGCGCTTAGCTTATAATTAAAAGACTCAGCCTATTCCACTTGATAAGTTTGGTATGCATATCCTAAAACGATTACAGATATTGTGGACTTCCTTCCGGTTCGTAATATTCCGTGGCGCCCGGTTGCCAACTTTTTTAAGCATTCTAAGTACGGCGTTAATTTTCTCTTTGTTTAATTCTACAAACCCTGTTATTCGATCAGTTTTTGCCCGCCTCGACAATATGATCTACGACCAACGCTTCAATATTGCACAAGGAAGTTTACGGACTAACCAACACAATATTGTAATCGTGGATATAGACCAAAAAAGTCTTGCAGCTGAAGGTCATTGGCCATGGTCACTTTTCAAGCTGGGCGATCTTGTCACTCAACTCACCATAGATGGAGCTTTGGTGATCGGCTTTGACGTGACCTTTCCAGAATACGAACGTAATCTAGTAAGAGAGTTACAGGAGCGCCTACAGTTGGATGCTGATTTAGCAGGCAACACTGACGATTTACTTCCTAGATTAGAAGAAATTAATACCGTTATAGACGGGGATCGTTATTTCGCAGAGAGCATGAAAACTAAAGATATTGTGCTTGGATATTCATTTAGTACCAGTGAACCTGCACGCGTTGGTCAGCTGCCCGAGCCAATTATTCAGCTGGATGAAACCACCGCAAAAGCAATTGCCTTTAATGAGCCGCAAGGATACGAAGCTAATATAGATGTGTTACAGAACGGCGCTAATGGGGGTGGTTTTTTCGATATAGTTCCAGATGTTGACGGGTTGATTCGTCGTTACAGTATGTTCATGCAGTTTCAGAACAAGTTATACCCTTCATTGGCTCTGGATATGGCACGCTTGTATTATTTTGAAGATACTTTCACTCCAGTGATTGAAGAAGATAGTACCCGCTCTTTTAAAAAGCTGGTGGGTATTCGTATGGGTCAGGTGCTGATTCCCACGAATGAAAATGCCCAATCTTTAATTCCTTTTATTGGCCCCTCGCGTAGTTTTCCTTATATTTCTGCAACAGATATTTTGCACGATACCCTGTCTGCTACCGAACGCGAGTTACTTACCAATAGTTTGGTGCTGGTCGGGACCACAGCCACCGGTCTCTATGATTCACGGGCAACTCCTGTGCAATCGGTCTATCCTGGTGTTGAAGTGCATGCCAACGTATTAAATGCCATTCTTAGTTCTGCACCATCATTGGTAATTAAGGGGGCAACTACTGAGCAAGCTGAGCAGAACAGCTTTATTAAGGAAGCTCTTAACAAAGGCCTGCAAAGTCCGTTTCCATCTCGTCCCGATTGGCAAGCAGGTGCTGTCATGCTTGCCATCATTGTCGTTGGATTAGTTTTATCCTTAATCTATCCTCATCTAGGGCCTGCGTTGTTGGCGCTCTCTAGTAGTACTTTCTTGCTCGGACTGACCGTTTTAAATTTTCATCTGTGGAGTAGTTATAACCTGGATATTCCATTAGTCATCTTGCTGCTGCTCGTGTTGCTGATTACCGCAGTCAATATGACCTATGGCTTTGTAAAAGAAGGTATCAATAAAAAAACCATTAAGAGTATGTTTGATCAATATGTGCCGCCTGCGCATATTGACGCCATGCTGGTTAATCCTGGTAATTACAACTTCGATGGGGAGAGCAAGGATTTGAGCGTGATGTTTGCGGATATCCGTAATTTCACCACCATTTCGGAGAAATTATCAGCAG
>CAIMTR010000325.1 GCA_903844415.1 uncultured Gammaproteobacteria bacterium | reverse complement strand
TAAATCTATTTCCAACACTGGAGTTCTAATGGCAAATTTACTGAATAGCTTATTCGTAACACGATTAGTACCAATCACTAAACTGCTGTTACTTATAACTAGTCTAGGATTTCTTTCAAGCGCTATTGCCACACCTGAAGATGAAGTACGTGCAGCTGCCCAACTTTGGATTGAAGGTATCGGCAAGGGTGATGCAGATTACATGGTTTCACTTTACGATGAACATGCCATTTTGCACGGCACTGTGTCCCCAGTGTTACGTGAGGGTCCTACGCTGATACGTGAATATTTTCAGGCTACAGTGGCTACTCCCCCAGTGATGAATTTTATGGAACCGATGCATATTCGAGTGTTTGGCGATACCGCCGTCAATACTGGCAATTATTTGACAACCATCGGCAGCAATACACCCATCACCCTGCGTTACAGTTTTGTTTATCACAAGGTGGGGGACCAATGGCTGATCGTTGATCATCATTCATCCCGCATGCCTGAATAAGACGCTGCATTTTTTATATATACAAAAAAAGGCTCCGCAGAGCCTTTTTTTGTCAGATACATCTATTACAAGACGGACTTCACAATCGCCTTGAATTCAGCATCCGTAATGATGGTTTTCTTTTCGATCCCCAGTGCTTTGACTAGCGCGAGCATCTCCACCACTTTTTCATCTGGCGTATCGTTGATACCCATTTGTTCCAAGCTGAAAGTAATGGAGCGTTTGCCACTTTTTTTGCCGAGTACAATATCACCCACACGGCCCGTCAATGCGGGATGAGTACCAAACATTGCTAACGGCTCTTTGATCACAAGATCCACACCAATGCCAGATTCGCGAGTAAAGTTACGCGAACCGCCCACTGGCTTGTTCACTGCAATCGGGATGTTACTCATTTTGGATACCAGCGCGAACAACTCCGGAAACTTCTTCATGTTGTAGTTCATCTTGATGCCATAGAGGACTTCAAGCGCCAACACCAATTCTTCCATCGCCGCATTGCCGGTACGTTCTCCTAGGCCATTGACACAGGAGTGAACCACAGTGGCACCGGCTTCTACCGCAGCTAGTTCGGTGGCAACACCCAAACCAAAATCGTTATGGGTATGGATTTCGACCGGTAATTTAGTGAGATTTCGGACCAATCGCACCATATATTTGATGGCTTCTGGAAGCGCACACCCCATCGTATCCACTACCCCGACAGAATCGGGAGGACATTCGTTCATAATGGCATTAAGCAGGCTCACCAGATCTTCTTCGCGGGCGCGGGTAGTGTCGTAAGGGAAATACACAACATGTAAGCCACGCTGTTTGGCGTAATTGATTACATCCTTGCTTTTCTTGAACACATCTTCCCAAGTCCACCCAAACTGGTATTTCAATTTGGGATATCCGATTGGAACTTCGATGATCACACCATGTGCGCCACATTCAACAGCGGAATCAATGTCTGCTTGCATGGCGCGAGCAAACGTATAAATTTTTGCTTTAAGCCCTAGCCCACAAATAGTCTTGATGGCCTTGTAGTCATCAGCAGAAACCGCCGGCATGCCGGCTTCAATACGGTCGATGCCCACATCACTCATCATCTCTGCCATAGCTATTTTGTCGGCCGGGCTAAACACCACACCTGGTGTTTGTTCCCCGTCGCGCAGTGTAGCGTCATGAATTTCGACTTTTTCTGGGAGTTCAAATTTGGAAGTCACTTCCGGCTTAACATTGAAGGGACTGACCCACCATTCACCTTCCTTAAAATATTGCGCAGTCATGTTGTTTACCTGTCTTGGGGTTTGAAATTGAGGAGGTCAGAATAAAGGAAATTACGGGCGGAGTCACACCCGCCCTACCGTATTTTTATTGATTAGTCCGTCGATATGACAAGGTGCTTAGAGTGCCCTGTTATTCGCCAGCACCAAGGGCCGGTGTGAGTAATTCGGCGTTGATAAGGGCCGCATCCGTGCCAGTAATCCACCCTTCACTCACCTGATTATCCAAGGCAGCAGCGACTTGTTGTGCGTAATTTTGTGGTGAACCATAGATAGCCTGAAGTCGCGCCCAGTCAAAAGGTTTTTTCATCGCGATACTGCCACACTGCCCTGGTGAATTGCCGGCGTAGGTTGCCACTGGCACTGTCACGTATACATGACGAACACCGCCTCGGGCATTGCCATATTCATCAGTTTCGAAAGTAGCTTGTGGAGTGCCCACATTCATCACCGCCAATCTTTGGGCGCGCGGCGGTGCTGTGCCGGTACGCACCCAGCGATCGAGATTGGCAAAAGCACCATCCACAACATAACGCTTTATGGGAAAATCAAGCAGATCAATATTGGGAGTACACTGATAATTATAGGGCCATTTCCCAACGGAGGCTGGTTGCCCAGCCTTAAGTTGATCTTCAACCATTGGCAGGTGTTGGAAATATATCCGGTCCATACGGGGTGCGCCTGCTACTTCGTACAGACGATACCGGTCATCAACTGCATCACTGTCGTCACGGCGTGTGGCCAGTGAACCTAATACTTCACCCTGCGGTACAGATCGGAAGAGCGTCGTGTAG
>CAIMTR010000324.1 GCA_903844415.1 uncultured Gammaproteobacteria bacterium | reverse complement strand
GACCGAAATATCTCTTGAATGCCGTCTGTTGGCTTACCGTCGCTGGTAAAAAATAATTCGCCGGTATCACTTTCATTAATCAAACCACTGCCTTCATTGATACAAAGCACATCATCGTTGTTAGTGTTTTTTAATACTTGGAAAGGATAGTTCCGATAGATCGCAGGAATGTACTCACCCTGCCAACTCCCATTGGGGGCAACATACAGATTTTGTGTTGCCTGCAAACTCTGAATAGCCGCTGTAGTAAAACCGTTAGCCTCAGGTATCAAACCAATAGCCACTGCCATCATGGCAGCCGGCAATTCCTGCGCATTAAGTGCAGCTACCGTGTCGCGCTGATAGATAAAATAATCTTTGGCACGACTCCAACGCTTGTTGCCGTGGCGTGAAAAAGAGACAGCATGTATTTCAGCCATTAGCAGAGCCCTTAAATTGGTTGGGACATACCACGGTATCTTGCGCTTTTGGTGCAAGATACCGTGGTATGCCCCCTATCTTAATTTCTATATATGCAGTCAATGCAGTACCACTTCAAGTGGCGGTGTTGCTTTATTCTCCTGTGCATCCCTAAGCCACGTAGGCCATGTCGCCAGCGACCATTCGGCCTTGCGGCACTGGTCGACTAAAATATTTAACCATTGGCGCAACTGCCGCCCGTCCAGCGTTAGCGAGGCACCAAGCGGTTCGCTGTAGCCACTCTCTCCCAGAAATGCTAACACCATGCCATGCTCGACCGGTGTGATGTTTACCGTATGCACCAGCCAACTTTGGGTCTCGGCTTTGCGTTGCACAGGAAGCTGCGGATCGAGTGCATCGCGCGCCCTTTGTTGGGCCATGCTTTGCAGCATTTCTGAGCGGATCTCGGTAAGAGACTGCTTTTCTAGCCACTGCGCTAGCACCGGTACCATGCGGTTGAGCAAGCGCGGTGTCAGCCAGAGCGCCACTTGCTGGTCGGGTCCGGTCTCGCCAGTGATGTGGATGCGGTCCTCGCTTTCACTGAATTGCGTAGTAAAGCGATGTAAAGCAGGAATTGAAGATGTCACAAATCAACCAGGAATCATGTGTTTACTGACGACTATAGAGCGTTGCAGTGGCTTCCGGCAAGGAGTTGCCTGCCGCATCACGGCCAGTGACCTTGCCATTGAGCTTGGTGTCCAGCGATAGATAATAACTGCTACGGTCTATATGTAAATTACAGAAATAGCCGCTCGAAAGTGGCGCACAGGTACCACTCACAGGCGACAACTGCTTGGTCTGAGTCAAGATCGCACCGTTTGCAGACATGTAACGTCCAGTTTCCACCACATCTAGCTCCAACCAAGAAAAGCTGGTGCCTCCCGCACTAAAGTCGGTAAGGGCCCACGTGACCTTGTGGGTTTGCGCTAACGCAGCATTCGAAACAGCTGCCAGCAACAGCGCAGTAGTGATGGATTTCAAGATGATTTTCCTTCTTTTCAATTGGTTTTAAGACAAAAGATAAAGGGGTTAGACCCACTATTTTGTTGCCATTTTCTCCTAATCAAGGCATCGGTTAAAGCCGGTTTACTTCAAATGCATAAATTTCTTTAGAGCTTCTTTGACTGTCAACATGATGGTGCTTTAAAACTAAGTTCCAG
>CAIMTR010000323.1 GCA_903844415.1 uncultured Gammaproteobacteria bacterium | reverse complement strand
CTCTACATGAAAAAATTACCGGCCAAATGCGCAATACGGTGCGGATCACAGATGCCGCCAGTTTGGAGATTATCAAACAAGTCGTCGGCAAATTACGCATTGATATCGAAGCCACTTTTTCCATGGGGTTGATCAACTCTCCCATGCACGGGGCCGACATCACGCTGGCCAGTGGTAATTTTGTAATGGCTAAACCGTTTGGCATTCAACATGGCATAGATTTCGGCCTGACCGGCGAAGTGCGCAAAGTAGAAACCGACGCCATTCGCAAACAACTCGATAATGGCAACATGGTGCTGTTGCCGAGCCTGGGTTATTCATCTACCGGCGAAGTATTTAATCTTACGGTAGAAGATGTTGCGTCCAACACTGCCATTGCCTTGAAGGCCGATAAATTATTGATCTACGGGAATGAGGCTGGCATTTTGGATCAGGACGGCGAACGTATCAGCAAACTTAGCGCCGAAGAAGCGCTCGCGCTGATAAAACAAAAAATCGCACAGAACGGAATCGATGAAGAGCTGCGCAATCTGGAATTGAGTGTCCAAGCATGCAGTGCTACGGTCAAACGCTCGCAGGTGATTTCCTACGAAGATGATGGCGCCTTACTGATCGAACTGTTCACCCGCGACGGCATTGGTACGCTGATAACCCAAGAACTCTACGAACAGTTACGCCCCGCCACTATTAAAGATGTGGGTGGAATTTTGGAGCTAATTGAACCACTGGAAGAAGAAGGTGTGTTGGTACATCGCTCGCGTGATTTATTGGAAGCGGAGATTGAACAATTTGTGGTCATCGAACGCGAAGGCATGATTATTGCCTGTGGTGCACTTTATCCGCACGATACCCAATTAGCCGAATTAGCATGTATGGCAACTCATCCTGAATACCGTAACCACAATCGTGGTCAAATGATATTGGAGCAATTAGAGAAGAATGCACGAAAACTTGGGCATAGCCGCTTATTTGTACTGACTACAAAATCGCCACACTGGTTTGTGGAAAGAGGCTTTGTCGCCAGCGCGGTAGACGAACTGCCGGAAAAGAAAAAGTCTTTGTACAACTATCAACGTAATTCAAAAATATTTGTGAAACCGTTGTAATCAAAGCAAAGCAAGAATTATTGAACATTAAAGGAACATTAAAGGGGTCTGACCCTTTTAATGTTAAGCGCTCTTTCCTCCTTTGATCATTCTGAAAATTTTGATTTAGAGATAAACCTAATGCCCAAATACCGCTCACTCACCACCACTCAAGGTCGCAACCAGGCTGGCGCACGCGCACTATGGCGCGCCACTGGTATGAAAGATGAAGACTTCAGCAAACCTATAATTGCTGTATCCAATTCTTTTACGCAATTTGTGCCTGGCCATGTACATCTGAAAGACATGGGACAACTGGTAGCACGAGAAATAGAGCGTGCTGGCGGCGTGGCAAAAGAGTTCAACACTATTGCAGTGGATGACGGCATCGCCATGGGGCACGACGGCATGCTCTACAGCTTGCCTTCGCGTGAAATCATCGCCGACTCTGTGGAATACATGGTTAATGCTCATTGCGCGGATGCGATTGTGTGTATTTCCAATTGCGACAAAATCACACCCGGCATGTTGATGGCTGCGCTGCGCCTTAATATCCCAGTGATCTTTGTGTCTGGCGGTCCGATGGAAGCTGGCAAAACAAAATTAGCCAATCAAGTTATTAAGCTAGATTTGGTGGACGCTATGGTGGCTGGCTTTGACAGTAATTTAAGCGATGACCAAGTGGACAAATACGAACGCTCCGCCTGCCCAACGTGTGGCTCCTGTTCTGGCATGTTTACAGCCAACTCGATGAACTGTTTAACGGAAGCTCTGGGTTTATCATTACCTGGCAATGGCTCCCTTCTCGCTACTCACTCCGATCGGGAACAACTGTTTTTGCAAGCGGGCCGCACCATCGTGGAGCTGTGCAAACGTTATTACGAGCATGATGACGAATCGGTATTGCCCCGCGCCATCGCCAACTTCAAAGCATTTGAAAATGCAATGACTCTCGACATCGCCATGGGCGGCTCCACCAATACCATTTTACATTTGCTGGCCGCCGCACAAGAAGCCGAACTTGATTTCACCCAGCAAGATATTGACCGCTTGTCGCGCAAAGTTCCGCAACTTTGCAAAGTTGCACCATCGACACCGCTTTATCACATGGAAGATGTGCACCGTGCAGGCGGTGTTATGGGAATTCTTGGCGCGCTAGAACGTGGTGGCTTGTTGCACACAAGTGTAAGTACTGTACATAGCGCTACCATGCAACATGCCTTGCAAAAGTGGGACATCAAACGCACCACTGACGTCAAAGTGCAGGAATTTTTCCGCGCCGGGCCGGCT
>CAIMTR010000322.1 GCA_903844415.1 uncultured Gammaproteobacteria bacterium | reverse complement strand
ATTGCTGCCAACAACGCCAGCGCAGCCAACAATGATCTGCAACTGTATATGGATAGTGCAACCAAACAGATTTTCGCTGAACCTGGCACCAATAGAGTACCGCTGGGAACTTTCCGTGCTGTTGAACAAGCTGCTGAAGCGGTTACAGCTGCTTCTTCAACTGACCCTGCATGACCTGTGGTCAGACTGGCCGAGCTAGAAACCAAGCAGGAAACTAACTCCAAAGAAATTGCTGATATCGCTCAAGGTAACACCCGTAGCCGTTGGGCCGAAAGTTTACAGCTGCGTGGGTATTTGCAAACCCGTTATACCGAAATGCTCAGTGGTGATGAAGGTGTCAACCTTTGGTCCGACCGCTCTGTGGGGGATGAAAATTCTTTAGGTGATGCAGATAAAAATTACCTGATCCGTCGCGCCCGTGTTGTGCTCCAGGGCGATATTGGACAACGATTGTCAATTTATGTGCAGGGCGACCTCGCCAGTTCCGCGGGCACTACGGGTAATTTATTTCAGATGCGTGATGCCTATGGCGATTTCTATATGGGTGCAGGTAAGGTGCATCGCTTGCGTGTGGGTCAATCCAAAGTGCCTTATGGTTTTGAGAATATGCAATCGAGTTCAAATCGGCTGGCTCTCGATCGCAACGATGCTTTCAACAGCGGTGTACCAGGCGAACGTGATCTGGGCGTTTTTTACTATTACACACCTAGTAACGTACAAACTTTATTTGCTGAAATAAACTCTGCGGGCCTTAAACATACGGGTAATTACGGTATGTTTGGTGTTGGTCTCTATAATGGTCAAGGTTTAAACCGTGGTGATCGCAATGATAACCAGCATGTTGTTGCCCGTTTAACTTATCCTTGGAAATTTGCTGATGGGCAATATTTTGAAGCTGGAATTCAGGGTTATACCGGCGATTTCGTTCCCACTGTTGGTGCGTACCGCGCCTCTGGTGAAGTAAGCAAAACCCCAACGGTGCTCGCCCAAGATAGCTTTGGTTATGATGATCAGCGGGTAGGGCTTAGTGCAATTTGGTACCCACAACCTTTTGGTATTCAAGCCGAATGGAACTGGGGTACATCGCCGCAACTAAATCTTGCTACCAACAGCATCACTGAAGAAGATTTGGAAGGTGGTTATATTCAGGCCATGTTCATGACAGCCAATGACCTTGGTACTTTCATTCCCTTCGTTAAATGGCAGTATTACAACGGTGCCAACAAAGGTGAAACTAACTCTCCATACAATCGGGTGAATGATGTTGAGTTGGGCGTGGAATGGCAGATAGCACGAGAAGTAGAGCTGACTGGTGTTTATCACCGTATGGATCGCAACAATCTAGTTACAGGCAACCGTGCAGGCCGAATTGACTACCAGAACTTTGAAACCGATGCCTTGCGTTTTCAATTGCAGTACAACTATTAATTGCAGTTTGTTTTGCTGTAAGTTAATAAATGCCGGTATAACGTTGCCACGTTGTACCGGCATTTTTCATTGTGATTAAAATTACCATTGAACTTATATCCTCACCACTTTAAAGCTATGGGTACCCAGTGTGAACTGCGGTTATACGCTGCGACAGCAGTCAGCGCTGCTGTTGCGATAAATGCAGTGTTGGTAGATGTTGAGCGACTAGAAGCAGCTTATTCACGTTATCGTGTTAACAGTAAGCTTTCGCAGATTAATCTTGTGGCTGCGCGCGGCGGCAGCATTAGTGT
>CAIMTR010000321.1 GCA_903844415.1 uncultured Gammaproteobacteria bacterium | reverse complement strand
TGGGCTCATTGCGAAGCAGTTAATACCGCCCATTCTTTGGCTTTAGGCGCTTACTCTTTTTTCGGCTTTGAGGTCCCAGCACAAGATTGACTTGTCGCGTGCACATGACAGAAGATGGGTGTCATCAGGGAACAGCTTAATTTTGGTAACGCGGCTGTTGTGTTCTTTCAGATGGCTGATCAGCTCTCGACTGCGTATCTCCCAGACACGGATGTCGCCCTCTATGCCTCCACTACAGAAGAACTTACAGTTGCTTGAAAGTTCAATTGCAGTTACGCCATTTTTGTGGGCGTTATCTATCTACCAAAGCAGCTGGCAGTTGTCAATTCTGAAGGCGCGAATTTTGCCGTCCGACCATCCCGATAAGATTACTTCATCAGTAAACACCGCACAAATCGGGTAGAGTGTAGCTTGGTTACCAGAGGGGGCGATGCATCTTGCAGTAACAGAGTAGTTGTTGCTGTCCCACAGACGAATAGTGCCGTCTTCAGAGCACGTGATAAATTTATCGCTCACATCTTTCATAAACCAAACGCTTAGAACGGGGGCAGTGTGATTTTCGCACAACAGCATTTGGCTGAAGTCATTACACCTCACTCTATAGATAAAGCCCCGGTCACTCGCGGAGAGTAGCTACAAACCATCTGAACTAACACTGAGGCCGTGAATGCTGCCGTACAGTTATTGTTTTAAAATTGCCTAGGCAGTGACTCCATTTGTGTTGAACAGAATTATTTAACCATCGCCTCCACCGACAACAATCCTGTCGACTGAAACAGCGCGGATTGTTTTTATGCCCATAGCGCAAGCGTTGACGGTGAAAGCAAGTCCCTTGGTTTTAACTTGGAAAGAACACAAATCACCGCTATTTGTGCCTGCAAAGAGGTAGTCTTCATTGCTCTTGCTGTAAGTTAAGCATGTGTAGTCGCGCTTCAAAGTTCCAGTGTTGATCAAATCATATGTTGCTTGTCCGTTGAACGGATTCAACTGCCACATAGTCATCTTGTTGGTGCCAGCAATTGCAAACTAGTATTCGGTTGTGTTACGTTGCTTGTAGTCCTTTGCAAATCCACCCCAAACTAGGCAGCGGGGTGCTTCGGAGAACACTGAAGGGATTATATTCAAACTGCTGACGATGTGGCCATTTGCGATGTTCCAAATAAAAAGTTTGCCGTCAAGGCTGTTGCCACATGAGAGTAAAAGTTTATCGTCATAACTGAAGGCAAGAAGCGTTACTTCGTTATCATGCTCACTCAGTCTATAAATGGCTTTCTTCTGATGGAAGTCCCAGATCACGACGTCGGCGTTTTCACCTCTTTGTCCGCTCGCGAGATAGTTGCCATTGTAAGAAAGGGCCATACAAGTTATTTGGTCGTCGTGGGCGGTCAGGAAATGTTGGTTGTGTGGGTCTTGGAGGTCACGAACGACGATACTGGATGCAGCAACTAGGATGAAATCTTTAAGACTGGGGTGGAGGTGGACAGAGTCAACGATCTTTCCGGAGTAGCCAATACTGTGGTCGAGCTCTACTTGCTGGTTATTTGTGGGCAGTTGCTATCCAAGTGCACCTTTAGAAACAGTCTAGGGCTCTGAAGGCGCATGGGCTTCGTAGGATTATTGCTAAGAGGATGGTTGCTAGTGCATCATCATTTTTATAAATTCAAATTTTGGACTAACGAACGTGGGGTTTTGGGGTTTTGGGG
>CAIMTR010000320.1 GCA_903844415.1 uncultured Gammaproteobacteria bacterium | reverse complement strand
TGGCCTGGTAGTTCAGTTGGTTAGAATGCCGCCCTGTCACGGCGGAGGTCACGGGTTCAAGTCCCGTCCAGGTCGCCAGAATATCTTATTAGAATCAAATACTTAGTTTTTTTCCTTGCTGTTTGACGGGGGTTTGACGGGGGTTTGGTATTGCAAGACGTTACCGAACTTCACCAAAGTACTCGATCCCTTTCCTTCAAATCGACTCTCATCCAAATGTTTGGCAGTGGTGAACTCGTAATCAAGTCGTCGTTAACTGAGGCAAAGAATTAATTTAGGGTTCATGCAACACTCTCATCAAGATGTAATACGGATGTAAGTGATGCCTCAAATAATCTTTCCCGCACAAAAATTGTCGTTACAGGCCGTCGAGCT
This sequence comes from uncultured Gammaproteobacteria bacterium, assembly GCA_903844415.1. Taxonomy (GTDB): domain Bacteria; phylum Pseudomonadota; class Gammaproteobacteria; order Pseudomonadales; family Pseudohongiellaceae; genus CAILUG01. The sequence continues at coordinate 4,813 of CAIMTR010000320.1, read as the reverse complement.
ACCCTGGCTGCATCAAAATAAAGTGCATCTGGCAGTGCTGCGTGCCGATCTTATTGATCCCCTTCTATCGGGCAACAAATTCTTCAAATTAAAATACAACCTTAAAATGGCGACTGAACAAGGCAAATCTACTCTGCTTAGTTTTGGGGGGGCTTGGTCAAACCATTTACATGCCTTGGCTGCGGCTGGACAACGCTTCGGGTTTACTACAATAGGGGTGGTGCGTGGAGAACAAACTTGTCCTCTGAATGCTTGCTTGCAGGATGCTCTCCAGATGGGAATGAAGTTGCATTTCGTATCGCGTGCTGACTATCAACAAAAACATAACGCCTATTTTATAAATTCTCTCAAGCAGGAATTTGGTGATTTCTATTTGATTCCAGAAGGCGGGGCGAATCTAGCGGGGATACTAGGCTGCCAGGAGATAATTGAACCTACGCTTGCGCAGCACTACACTCATTTGGTATTGGCCGCTGGAACTGGTACCACGATGGCAGGCTTGGTAACAAGTACTCAACTGCCGGTGGTAGGTATACAAATTTTGAGAGGTAAAAACTATTTACACAGTGAGATCCAACGTATGTTGCATGAACATTCGCTGCACGCGACTTCTACCTGGTCGGTGAACGATGTTTTCCACGCGGGTGGTTATGCTAAGGTCAACCCGCAGTTCTTAGCTTTTATGTATAAATTTAGTGCTAGTACGGATATACCATTGGAGTATGTATATTCAGGAAAAATGTTTTGGGCGATCAGCGAACTAATAAAAAATGATTTTTTTCCACTCCATGCAAGAATACTGGCAATTCATGGTGGCGGTTTGCAAGGCCAACGAGGTCACCAATAACGCCATAGTGAGAGCGTTTAGACACTGTTCATAGACAGCTGTAATTCATCTTTTTTTTTAAATGTATTGATAGATTTGTACAGGGGCAATAGGCCAGAAGGGCAAGATCAGCATGTTATACTCGCTGGCCTTTTAATGCGGATTTTTTACATGCAGCAGTTTTCCACCATTGGCATCATCGGCAGACAAGATAATCGCAGCATTATTGATTCTTTGCATACACTGACTGCTTTTCTCCACCAGCAAGCTTCCCTAACAATTATAGTCGATGAAGCAGTTTCGTCTTTGTTGGGTAAACATTCCTATCAGGTTAGTGCGCGGGAATCGATGGGGACAATCTGTCAACTCATTATTGTGGTAGGTGGGGATGGCAGCATGCTCAAAGCCGCCGCTATGCTTGCTGAGCAGGGCATTCCTGTTGTTGGAATCAATCGTGGTCGTTTGGGTTTTCTGACTGATATTTTGCCAGAAGAAATTGAACAAAGTTTGGGGCCAATTCTGGATGGTAAATACAAGGTTGAATCCCGTTTTTTGTTGGAAGTATGTATCCCAGGGGTAGGAGGGAAAAAAGTATTGGGATCGGCATTGAATGATGTGGTGTTACATCCGGGTATTGCTGCACAAATGATCGAGTTTGAACTTTATATAGACGGCCAGTTTGTCTACAACCAGGCTTCTGATGGTTTGATTGTTGCAACACCGACCGGCTCCACCGCGTACTCTATGTCGGCGGGTGGCCCCATCATGCACCCTAAGTTGGATGCCCTGGTGTTGGTGCCAATGTATCCTCACAGCTTGAGCAGCAGACCCATTGTGATCGACAGTAACAGTGAAGTAAAAATCATCATCGGAGAGCGGCACCATACTGCACCGCAAGTTTCTTGTGACGGATCAGTGGAGTATACGGCCAGTACAGGTGATGTTATTACCATCAAACGCAAGAGTCAGGAATTACGTCTTCTGCATCCAGTAGATTACGATTATTACGCAACTTGTCGAAGTAAACTTGGCTGGTCACTTCGTCCTGGTAATGGTTGAGGCAGCACTATGTTCAGGGTGCTCTCAGTAAGTCTGGATACCGACCTATCGCAATTTAGTCAATTACTCTGGCAACGAAAAATATCCCACCACATTACCGAACATGAAGGGCAACAGTTACTGGTGGTGGCAAACCCCAAGCAGATTGACCAGATTACAACATTGTTTAAAGCCTGGCAGCGCGGAGAAGTACTAGCTGCAGCTGAAAATCATACAACCGTTAATGACTTTTTTAATTTCAATGAGTTTTTTATAGGTTTGTTGCATGCGTTTGCCAAGGCACCACTGACTTTGATCATTACTTCGGTGTGTATTGCATTGTTGTTTCTGGCCCCTTTAGACGACCCCACTAGTCTTACCCGGGAGCTGCTCTATCCAGATTTTAGTTATGGTACACGCACCATTATGCTAGAAAATGTGTGGCAAAATATTTCTGTTACGCAGTTTTTTAGAATGTTGTCACCGATTTTTCTTCATGGTGGTTTGGTGCATTTGGCTTTTAACATGATGTGGTTATGGGAGCTTGGTAGTCGTATTGAGAAAGTTCAGTCTAGCTTAGTAATGGCACTGACGATTGTGGTATTGGGACTGATCTCCAATACCATTCAGTTTTTGTATGGTGGGGGGAATAATTTTGGGGGAATGTCGGGAGTGGTGTACGGCTTGTTTGCTTACATCTGGATGTGGCAATTGTTCGATCCGCGCAAAGGACTGCGATTGCCTGCTTCCTTGATTGTATTTATGTTACTCAGCCTAGTCATCATGACCGCATTGGGTCTCAGCATGATTGCCAATGCTGCACACCTAGGTGGTTTTTTGAGTGGTATCGTATTTGGCGCAGTGACTGCTGCCTCCAGTCGTATCGTACGGGCCATGCCGTTTAGGGAGACACCTCGTGACTGATTCTGTTTATATCAAAAAGCCTCACAGCTGGCAGGCATTACTCTCTGAAATGACAGCCGAAATGCATCAAAATCTGAAAACAGCTATAGAGCTTGGCAAATGGCCCTCAGGTGATCGTTTAACTACTGAGCAAATTGAACACTGTATGCAAGCAGTTATTGCCTATGACGAGCGTCACTTACCAGCAATAGAAAGGGTTGCGTATATTGATCGCAGCAAACTCGCTGTTAACACAAGTGAAAAAACATGAGTTTTTTGCAAAGTTGCGGTCAGGTTCGGAAACTTATTGCCAAAGCCGATTCACCCGTGAGTTACAGTTTGCCGCTGGGTACTAATAATATTGCTTTAGCACCTTTGCTCGAAAAGCAACTGCATTTGCGTTATACCGGCAAGATTACTTGTATTCATTGCAAACGCAGCACGAACAAAAGTTTTAATCAGGGTTATTGTTACTCTTGTTTTCAAAAACTTGCGCAGTGTGATGTTTGTATCATGTCACCTGAGCGCTGCCACTTTGAGGCAGGCACCTGTCGAGAACCGGTCTGGGGTGAACACTTTTGTATGCAGGACCATATTGTTTATTTTGCCAATTCATCAGGTTTAAAAGTGGGTATCACTCGGGCATCACAACTCCCCACCCGCTGGCTTGATCAAGGTGCTACCCAAGCAGTGGCTGCCATCAGAGTACGTACACGGCAGCAGGCGGGTTTTTGTGAAGTGCTATTTAAAGAACATGTTTCCGATCGTACTAATTGGCGCGCCATGCTCAGCAGCAAGCAAGAGGTTGTGAATATGGCGCAAGAGCGCGATCGACTGCTGGCCTTGTGTCATAGGGACTTGACTGCCTTACAAAACAAGTTTGGCCTTCATGCCATTAATATCCTCCAATCAGTTGAGCCAGTTAATTTCTCTTATCCGATTGTCAGTTATCCGGAAAAGATTATTTCTTTAGATTTCGACAGTCAACCAGAGATGACTGGGTGTTTATTAGGTATCAAAGGCCAGTATCTGCTTTTGGACACAGGAGTACTCAACATCAGAAAATACACTGGATACGAGCTAGAGCTTACAGTTTCTTAGTTACAACCGGTTCTGGCAAGTTGTAAAGGTAAAGGTAAAAGTAAAGGTAACAAGCATGAGAGAGTTACAAGGCAAGACAGTTTATCTGCGCGACTATCAAGTACCGGAGTATTTGATCGATGAAACTCATCTAGAATTTTCGCTGCATGAAGGCTATACCCTAGTCTCTTCCCGTTTGTTGCTGCGACGTAATCCCAACAGTAGTACTGGCCATGTACCTTTGGTCTTACATGGCAAACAATTGCAGTTACAAACAATAAGACTCGATGGCAAGGTATTGCCTGCGGATGCTTATAGAGTTGATGCAGAGTACCTCACCGTTGAACTTGTACCAGCTAAGTTTATCCTCGAATGCCGCACTCTTATAAAACCACAAGAAAATACTTCACTTGAAGGTTTATATAAATCACGGGTGATGTTCTGTACACAGTGTGAAGCAGAAGGATTTCGCAAAATTACTTATTATCTGGACCGACCAGATGTGTTATCCAGTTTCACTACGCGTATAGAAGCAGACAAGATGCTTTATCCAGTATTACTTTCCAATGGCAATAAAATTGCTGCCGGAGAATTGGAGGAGGGCAGACATTTTGCAATTTGGCAGGATCCATTCCTCAAACCCTGTTACCTATTTGCACTAGTAGCTGGTGATCTCTCGCCCGTCACAGACAACTTTACTACCTGCAGTGGCCGTACTATAACTCTACAGATTTTTGTCGAGCCAAAAGATCTAGACAAATGCGATTTCGCCATGGCTTCACTTAAAAAAGCCATGCAATGGGATGAAAAAGTCTACGGCCGCGAATACGATCTGGATATCTTCATGATTGTGGCAGTGGATGATTTCAACATGGGCGCGATGGAGAACAAGGGGTTGAATATTTTCAATTCTTCCTGTGTGCTGGCTAAGGCAGAAACATCCACAGACATGGCCTTCCAGCGTAT
>CAIMTR010000319.1 GCA_903844415.1 uncultured Gammaproteobacteria bacterium | reverse complement strand
CTAGGTACTTTCGTCTAGGTACTTTCGTCTAGGTACTGTCGTAAGGATGCCCCTGTTGGCCGCTGACCCCTGCACACTATAAGAACATTAAACCCGCAAAAATATGGCTGATAATTACTGCTTTTTTCTCATAGGCAAAGCTCTTTTTTCTAACTTGTGATCGATACTAACATAATCAAATTTTCTCTCCATGCAAATAATGTGAAAGAAGAAACGTACATAACTCTTACTTCCAATACACAAATCCTTGCGCAGTGCCGGTACCTGCGATGGTGCGATAACAAGGAATATAACTCACGGTTTCGCCCTGTAGTTCGGTAGCAAACAGTGCCCCCGCTGCTGCAATCCAGTTTCTGATTTCAGAAGTACCTTGCAATAAAACATTTTGCGGTACGCTGCACAAAAATTTCTCGTCTCGAGTTGCCAGTGCCTGCATTAAATTGTTATCGAAATCTTCATCAATAGTGAAGTGGGTCAAGCCACCGGAGCCAAATACCGCCACCTTTACATCACGCTTCCAAGCTTTGATCGCCTTACCAATAAACTGCCCCATTTCGAAACAACGTTTAGACGTGGGTTGATTGGGAGGGAAAAACGTATTGGTAATTATGGGTAGTATCGGTACAGCATGATCTTCCATCACCCGCCGGATGATCCAACTGAAGGCATGTGGCGTGCCAATGTGATGATGCGCACCAGTATCCGGCCACTGCTTACTAGCGGCAAGATCAAAACCTGCATCCGCACCCATTTCAAATATCAGTTCAGCTAGATCTGGTAAGCCAGGCCACACCACAGGTTCTTGCGGTCGATAAGCCCATTCACTTTCTTTAATTCCAACAGGCAATCTGGCAGAACGCTCGTGATCCATCGGCTTTTGCCAAAAGTCGGCACCGTGATAAACGGTGAACATTGGCTGCATACTTTCTTGTATCAGTTCGCGCTGATCGTTACCCATGATGACAGCCACATCAGGTTTCATTTCCTTCCAGACCTGCGCTAGTTTTGCTACACCCTCCTGACAAATAGCATGGCGACGGGTACGTTCTTCCAGCGTTATTTGCGCTGCAAAGTTTTCGTCTTTACGCATCTCTACTAATTGTTCAAAAGTATATTCACTGCCGCGGAACCAGTGTTTTATCCGATGATCGTGCGGTACACGCAACATCCATTCTTCCGGCGTAGTATTGAGAATAGGGCCGTGGGTACTCCACATGCCGAGGGTAATTTTAGCCATAGTTTTTTGCCTTTAAGTTGTTCGGCCACACCAATGTATTTTTTGATGCCAGCCCGCACGAGGCTACTCTTGCTAAATCTGAAACAAGAGTAATTTCTCAATCAATTTTTTTATACATTCAAATTAAAAACACGTTTCGCATTGCCTTCGAAAATTTTGTATTTGTCGTCAGCACTCAGCCAGTCTATTCCCTGAATCAACGGTACAGTCTTGTCATAAGTCTGACCAGTCTCTTCATTCATTGATGAACCAACCCCTGGACACTCGGAGCCGTACAAAATTTGGTCAGCACCTACCACTTTAATCAGCAGTTCCAAGGCTTCTTTGGAATACAGCACAGTATCGAAATACATTTTGCGCATATGATCAATAAACAAACCCTTACTGATACTTTCCTGCGCGCCACTACGGGCGGAACCTGCATTAAAACGACCAATCTGGTAGGGCATAGCACCTCCGCCATGAGACACCACAATTTTTAAAGTAGGAAAATCATCAAACACGGTGGAATTTACAAAACCATAGACTGCAGTGG
>CAIMTR010000318.1 GCA_903844415.1 uncultured Gammaproteobacteria bacterium | reverse complement strand
GTCTTGAATGTATTATTTTATAGATTAATTTAATTACACTGAAATCTGACTGTGCTTGTTTAAATATTGCACGTTACCTGCGCCATCAAAATACCGAACTTTGCACAAAAAAAGGAGCAGTAGATAAGTAGCTTTTCTTCTTATCTATAGAAAAAAAGATTTTGCCAAAGCACCACCGAATGCGTAACGTAGGGCAATCTAGCTTGTTTTCTCTACTTATTCTTACACTAAAATCCGCCTTACATTCATGATGCCTGGCATGGGTCATTGCCGTGGCGGCATAGGGCCGGACCAGGCCAATTTTCTTCATGCCGTCGATAATTGGCGTGAACAAGGGATTGCACCGAACAGCATTGAAGCATCGCGCATTCACGATGGAAATGTGGACATGACGCGGCCGTTGTGCCCGTATCCGCAAGTGGCTGCATGGACCGGTGAAGGCAGCTCCGATATTGGTGAAAATTTTGTGTGCACGGCGCAATAATACTCGCGGCACCGGACTGACCAAGCCCTTCAGTGAAATGAATACCTTAAGCAAGCCTTTTTATTTTCAGTAAAGGTTTAATCAACTGTCTTACTGCCTTCTACCAACATCAAAATCAAACCAAAGACCACAATTTTTACTGACCCAGATTTTTGATTAGAGATTGGGGCTAATTAAAAATTTGGGCTCAATACTTCAAATCTGTTTAAAAAAAGAGACAAAAAAAAGGGTGGCACTTGCCACCCCTTTTTCTAACTCACTTCTGATCGATCTAAACGGTTGTTAGAGGCGATAGTTGAATGTTAAACCGAGTTCGCGTGGTCGGCCGACCGTTGCAAAATCGAAGCCCCAAATTCCGTGAAAGAATCCGGAGTTCAGCATGTGCTGGTCAGTGAGGTTGGTGCCAAACAGTGACAAGTCCCAATCTGCACCAGTCGGTTCATAGGTGAAGCGCATGTTCATCACCCCCCAGTCACCGCTTTCTTCGAAGCCAGTCTTAGGCACCGCTTCGTAACCGCTCACCCTGAGGAAGGGCTCGGAACGCCAAAACTGACCCTGATAGTTATAGTCTAAACGCGAGAGCAGCGTTCCACTACTGCCGAGTGCACTGCTGTATTGCGCTCCCAAGGTCCAACTGCGATCCGGCGCTGCCGCAAACTCGGTGCCCGAGTTAAACGGCAGATGGCCTGACATGGTGCCCGGGGCAATCTTGGTATAGGCAGTAGACAACTTCCCTAAACCTAAACTGAGCTCCAGGTTGTCAGTCGGCACATAAGTAAGTTCTACTTCAATGCCCTTGGCCTCTGCTTCACCGACGTTGGTGGTAACCAGTTGGGGGATCTGAATCTTCGTAACCGGATCCGACACAACGCCGGAAGCTTGCAGGTCGGCCCAAATCGTTGAGAATACAGTCACGTTGAGACGCAGGGTGCTATCCAAAAGGTCGGATCTAAAGCCGATTTCCCTGTTTTTCAAGGTTGACGGCTTGTAGGGAAACTCGGTTCTCACCAAGTTGATGTTGACTACCGATACTCCTCCCGAGTTGAAACCCTCGGAATAACTCGCGTAAACGTTCAGGTCGTCACTAAAGGTATATTGAGCCACCGCACGCATGGTGTTCTTTTCGAACTGGAACTTATTGGGCACTCCGGTTTTGGTGCCAGCAAAGGGATCACCAATGTGCAACTGGGTAGGATCGAGTGGTTTGAGTGCCGTGTCTGCAGTCTTAGCCAAGCCTTGTGAATAACCCTCCTGGCTGTGTTTACGCAGACCCAGCGTGAGGTCGATCTTATCGTTGACATGCATGGTCGTTTCGCCAAAAAAAGCGTAACCACCCTGTTCAGCCATGGACAGTTGGTCGTAGGCATCACTGGTAGCATTGGCCCACACCTGGGCACAGCCGACGTATCCTTTTGGGACACCACCGACTGGATTACAGGCGGCCGAATTCAGCACGTTGGCTATTGGAAGAATGCCTTTCTTGAACTCGTTAGCCACCCATCGACCGTTACGTGTGTTTGAGTTCTGGTCCCATTTATAATAGCCGCCCATCAAATCGAAGCGGTCGATAGTAGTGGTCAGTTGCAGTTCGTGGCTGGTCATGTTCAAAAGACCGCGGTTGATGTCCTCCACCAGAACGTATTGGCTGTTGTCCCAGTCGACCACGGAGGTTGTATCTTGTTTTACATTTGCCCCTAAATACATCAGATCGATATCGTAGGGAAGTTGCCAGTTGACTTCCACGGAAGCCTGATCGGTCTCGTAGCGATTGGGCAGGACGCTGCCAGACTTGTTCTGCCATAAACCCACTTGGCCACCCGGGAAGCCCGCCACCTGGTTGGCAGGGGAAAAGAAAGGTTCAACCGGTTTGCCCAGAGCATCGGTTTTCACGTAGGTATAAAACTCGGGTAGACCCACTAACTGCTTAGTCCAGGCTGGATTTGGATCGTCGTAGGTGCGAAAAATAGCATCTTGTATGCGCGGTTCCGTAAATGTACTGTCATTGCTTATCCAACCAGCGCGGACACTCAGGGTGTCGCTTACATCCCAAACAATGTCGCCTCGCATAACTTGTTGATCGATACCGCCACCAGCTTCACCCGTAGTCAAACTGTCGATGTAGCCGTTGCGCGCCATGTTCGCAACCGTCCATTTGGTCTTAATATTTTCGGAGATCGGGAGGTTAACCGAGCCTTTCATATCCAAACGATCCAGCGAACCCATCGTAGTGGTAAAACTGCCATTGAAATCCTGGGTTGGACGTTTGGTCCAGATGCGGATAGCGCCACCGGTAGAGTCACGACCAAACATCGTGCCCTGCGGCCCACGCAACACTTCTACACGGTCTATATCAACGAACTCTTGGGTCAGGAAGCCGGCAGTACCTACCTGCCACACGCCATCAACATAAGTCCCTACGTTAGGAATACCACGCATACGGAAATTGGCGCCGCCGGTGCCGCCACCGCCGCCGGTGATGATTACGTTTGGCACGCCTTGGCTGACTTTTTCAAGGTTGTCGATACCACGCACTACCAGGTTTTCACCGGTAATCGCGACGATTGAAATGGGTACTTCCTGCATATTCTGTAATCGACGTGTCGCCGATACTGTGATTTCTTCTAAACCCGCTGCCGGGGCCGGGGCGGGCGCTTGCTGAGCCAAAGCCGATTGGTAACTAATTAGGCCAAAACTTGTTGTTATTGCAGCTGCGATTGCTATGTTGATTTTTTTAACTTTCATCAATGCTCTCCGTTGTAGTTTTTTTAAGACATTTTTTACTATTACGCTTGCCGAGACTAAAACTAGATTCACAATTTGTCCACCTTTCATTAAGTTTTTTGTAAAGAATTTATGGTGATGGCTTAAAGAACAAAAATTCCTGATAAATTGTGGACTTTTTAGTTAAGCTTGGAAAAAGTAAAAACCCAGTATTTATGCATTATTCAACCATTCAGTTCTTTATTGAACCAGAATGCTAGGTGTTTACTCTGACGCCGAAGTACTTATACAAATCAAAAATCCATATTAAGGCTCAACTGATAGCGACGTCCCAATGTGTCATGGCTGCTACTGAACGATTGTCCACCAGCCCCAGCAATAATCGGCGGTGCGCGATTGAACAGGTTGGTGACATTAAATGAACCACGCCATTGACCACCACCCGACATTTCACCCGTATAGTTAGCAGCCGCACTGAAGATCGTCTGCGAAGCAATCCAGTTATCATCCACATCACGCCCTTCAACCCACGTGTTGTTATTCATTGTGGCACCATCGTAGGTTCCTTGGAGCATCGCACCCCAAGAACCCACACTGTATTGGGTAGATATGGTTGCCTTGTACTCCGGACGCCCTTGGCTGTTAAGGGCATCAAGCGTTGTGCCAGCTGCAGTTTTAGTGGAGTTCTCGGCCAGGTAACCCGCCAGCGCACGCACAGTGAAGGTCTCGGTATCGTTGCTAAAGAAGTTGGTCTCTACGGTGTTCATCACCTCGAAGTCCACGCCGCGAGTCTGGGCGTTGCCAGCGTTAATGTACTGATTGAGAATACGCGTAATGGTATTGGTCGCTAAATCGCGCGAAATTAGATTACAGGCACTGGCTGCCTTGGTTTGGAAACAGTCATCCACAATACGTTGGTTACCATAAAGGTTTACCGCACCTAACAAGTCAATTTCGTACCAATCGAGAGATAGTTGAATGCCATTGGCCCAAGTGGCAAAACTAGGCTGATAGACAAAACCGCTTGTGATGGTGTTACCAAACTCGGGGGCTAGGGTTGTGTTCGGTGCGCCAAGAGAGGTCAACGATGAGTTTGTGGTACCAAACACTGGATCAATCACTGTTCCACTACCTGTAGTCGTCAGATATAGCTCTGCAAAGTTCGGCTCTCGTATGTCGCGTGATTTGGTGAAACGCCAGCGCAAATCTTCCACAATTTGAGCATCGAACCCGATTTTCCAGCTTTCCTGACGTCCAGATTTGTCGTAGTTAGAACTGCGGTACGCTAGCGTAGAACCAATCGACTGCCCTGTATCCCATTTCCATATAGGCACGTTAACCTCGGAGAACCATTCCCAAACGCCGTTTTCGCCGCCACCCACGCCTATTGCGGAAAACGGATGTAGTGAGCGATTACCAGCGTTAGCAAAACCGATCGGGATGTTACGGATGCCTAGTGTCGGTGCGTTCAGCAGGCCGCGTTCACCATAAGCAGGAAAGTTGACCTGATCAAATGACTCGTCGCGTAAGGTCAGACCAGCGGCTAGCGAAATCGGGCCTGCGCCCCAACCTTCGTACACTTGTCCGGTCAACAGCAATTCGGCAAAGTCCTGCTCCAGGATACGGTCTTGCTTCTTGCCTTCGTCCTCGATCCAGTCTTTGGCTGCTAGGTTGGCGTTACCCAGACCAAAGGGGTTGAAAGGTACACATTCTGACGGGGTTAAAGGTCCGATCGGGGAGCTAACCGTCACGCCATCGGGAGTGAGTGGGCTAGACACCTTTTTCCCCACCATGAAAGCAGCTAAATCGGCGGCACTGGGATTCTTGAGGCTTATGTTACAAACGATCTTACCAGAGGCAGGATCGACCACCGCGTCCATCGCCATGAAGAATTTGTCGATGCGGGGTATGTTGCGCAGACCTGATCCTACGCTTGATTCGCCGCGCTGGAAGTTACCAGTTAGATTCCAACCGTTTTCAAAATCGTACTCGAAGCCAACAGTCGTCGACGCCAGTTGACCAATACTCACGTCAGCTCGGTCGTCATATATGTTTATTAAATTCGGGCCATAGATGTTACCGGTCTTGTTGACGTTGATAGTAGAAAGGTTGAGCCGAACCATTTCTGCTTTAAGTCGTGCCGGCAAGTAGGGGTTCTCCTGC
>CAIMTR010000317.1 GCA_903844415.1 uncultured Gammaproteobacteria bacterium | reverse complement strand
GCCCATCACTACACCTATAGTTTTACTAGTTCTAGCTTGTCCAAATTCTACAAGTGTCATATAAAAATACACTCGCTTGTTAATTAAACGACGGTCTTATCCTTTATGTACGGCACCAAGACTTTCATCAGCAATCTCTTTGTGGGTTTTTATTTTTAAGATTAATAAGACTGCCGCAGCTGCTATTGAGCCCATCGCCATAATAACAGCCAGCGTCGGCAGTAACAGACCACCCTGCAATAACACCCCAGCAATTATCGGTGCCAACACGGAACCACCACGACCTACACCGACCGTAAAACCAGTGCCAGAAGCTCGTACATCGGTAGGGAATACTTGCGCAACAATTGCATACATACCAACAATACCTGCATTGATAAAATACCCTGCAAAACCAACCAGTGCAGACATCACGACCAAATCTTCCGTCGTTTGACCAAACAATGCAGTGGTCAAGCATGAGCCTACAAACATGAGCAAAGTCAGTTTTTTTAAATCGACATGTTTGGTGAGAAAGCCAAAAGTCAGTGCTCCTAACACTCCCCCGATACTTACCCAAGTGAGCACCCCACCGGCCGACGAAGGACTGAACCCCATGTCTACTACCAGTTTCGGAACCCATTTAAGAATAAAGTAAAAAGTAACAATATGCAGGAAATAGGCACTTGTAACCAGCAAGGTTGTTGCCAACATGCCTTTACGGAAGATAGTCATATAATTTTGTTGCGACGTTTCTTCTTTGTGGGGTGGCATCAAGGCAAGCGCCTTGTGTCCCATCGCTGTCATTACGGTATTAATACGTATAAGGGCATTAACCGGACGTTTGCGCGTCAGCCAGTGCACAGATTCGGGCATACAGAAATACACCACCGGCAACATTAGCAAGGTCATACCAGTACCAAAATAGAATACCGAACGCCAATCCAATATTTTAAGCAATTGGGAAACTGCCAGCCCACCTACCACACCACCAATGGGATAACCTGTTGCCATAAAGGCAATAGCCATGGCCCGATGTTTAAGATTAGAAAATTCTGCCGCCATGGCATTTAGTGCTGCCAACATGCCGCCAATGCCTACACCGGTAATAATTCGCCAGATTGAAAGTTCTACTAGGGAGTTCGTTGTTGTCACCATAAACATTCCCATGGTCATAAGCATCAAACACCCCAAAATGGTGGGTCTGCGTCCGAGTGCATCAGCCACGCCGCCTAAACACAAAGAACCCAAAGCCATACCCCACAATTCCATGGACAGTACAAAACCTAATCCCGCTTGCGTGACTCCCCATTCTGACGCTATCCCTGGTGAAGCAAAACTGATCGCCATTACATCAAAACCATCGAGCGCATTAAGCGCAACTGTAATAGCCACTACCAAATATTGCAGGCGTGTCATTGCAGATGTATTGAGTGTTTCGCGTGGATCGGTATACATAGAAAGCCCTTTTTTATAGTTATAGTTACGATCTCAGTACTTGTTGGATAACACGGTATATTTTCCTGTTTATTCCTGCAAACTTTTTGATACCACCTCAAACACATCCTTGGACAAATTTTCGACACTACGGATGCGTATTAACTGTGCCTTCATCAACTCCTGCCTAACCGTATTATATTTGCGCCAACGCGTGAGAGGTGTTAGTTGTCGCGCTGCAATTTGTGGATTAAGACTATTGAGTTTAATTATGTAGTCGCCAAGAAATTGATAGCCCTCTCCGTTTAACGCATGAAAACCTACTGCATTGGAATTACAAAATGCACCGATTACAGAGCGTACTTTATTGGGGTTACGAATATCAAAGGCTTCATGTTCGATTAATGCCAATACCCGCTGCAAATTGT
>CAIMTR010000316.1 GCA_903844415.1 uncultured Gammaproteobacteria bacterium | reverse complement strand
GGACTAAACCATAAATAAAATATAAATAAAATATAATTTTGTCTATCATTATTATAAAATTGCCTTCACAGAATCCTTACCGATTCTTATGACGATACCTTTAATGATGCCAAGTAATCCAAGAACCCCCAAAACGTATCCAAGATAATTACTACCTAAATCGCCCATAAAAATTCGAGCGGGTGGCAAATTGAAAAAAATAAATCCACTAAGAGCAACAGCTAATCCAAGTGCTAGCAACGAAATGCTGGCCGAAATTGCTGGCAGTGCGAACCACGCTAAGGCCAAAGTAAAGAAAATTGCTTCACTTGCGGCCAATGCATCTATGCCATCCATGAAATTATATAGATTGACCAACCACACCATCGCTATAACTACAAAGACTACAATCCAAACACTACTAACCTCCAGATTTCCGAACAGGGGGATAGTTGGCAATATTGGTAGTAAGGCCACCATTGCGCAGGACACAAACAACTGCACCCCAATTCTAATTCCAAGACTAAGATTGAGTATATCGTCAATAAATCCAGTCAAAGCCATAAGCAAACCTACACTGCACAGCAATAATTCATTTAATGTAATAAGTTGCCACACATATAACACCAATGTGAAAAACGTGAAACCTAAAACAAAGCCTGCCCCACCACTTTTAGGAGTTGGCACTACATGTGAACTTCGCTGATTGGGTCTATCTATCCATAGAAATTTTTTGGCCAACTGTAGCCATAAAAAAGTCGAAAAAAGAGCAATAAGAAAGACCAGAAAAAATAGCAGAATTAAGTGCATGAAATAATCAAAATTAAAATAACAAAAATGAATGATAACACTCACTGTCTAAACGCAAAAAAAGGCGTCCAAAGACGCCTTTTTATTCCAGTCTTGAATTCTTCTTATTCAAACCGAATTTTTTCACTATTATCTAACACAGTTGCTTCCCCTATACCTTTCACTTCCATCAATTGCTCTAAGTTACTAAAGCGACCGTGAAGATCACGGTATTCGACAATAGCAGTAGCACGGCTAGTACCCACACCAACCAATACATCTGCGATTGTTTCGGCATCGGCCTCATTGATATTTACCTGATCAAGAATTGCCACAGCAGGTTCAGCACCTGCACTAGCCTGCGCGAACACTGCATGAGCACTAAATAAGACTGTTGATAAAAGCGTGATTTGAGTAAAAAACTGAATTTTACGAACACATGAATGAAACATTTTCCTTCCTCCTTGAATATTTCGCAGCAACAATACTGCCAATTCAATCTAGCAGAAATTTTAAATTTTGCCCTGAATTTCGAGCAAAATTTCTTGCAGCTTTTGGGAGGGATCCGAAGCCTGAGTAATTGGACGTCCTATTACCAGATAATCACTTCCTTTGGCTAAGGCACGGGCAGGGGTTTCAATTCTTTTTTGGTCTCCTGGATTATCACCTAGAGGCCTAATTCCTGGTGTTACTAGTAAGAATTTTGTTGGCAGATTAAGTCTTAACGATTCAATCTCGTTAGCCGAACACACAACTCCATCAAGACCACAGTCAGCTGCCATACCCGCCAACCTCAATACTTGTTGTTCGGGCAATCCAATCACCCCGGTCTCCTGTAAATCTAGAGGCGAAAGGCTAGTTAACACAGTAACAGCAACCAACTTGATGGGCATTTTTTCTGGAATAACCTTTCTTGCAGCGGCCAACATACTTCTACCCCCAGCAGCGTGTACATTCACCATCCACACACCGAGATCGGCAGCTGCACTGATAGCCCCGGCGACTGTGTTGGGGATGTCGTGAAATTTAAGATCAAGAAAAACTTCAAATCCTGAATGGGTAATTTTTCTGACAAGATCAGGCCCATATCGCGTAAATAATTCTTTTCCAATTTTCACTCTGCAAAAAGTGGGATCGAGCAAACTTAACAAGTGTAAGGCAGACTTTTCTGATGAATAATCAAGAGCAACTATAATTTTTTTGGGATCATTCATAACCTGCGCATTCCTTCTTTCATCGTTCACACTAATTAGATATAAAATTTACATATAAATATATCTACTTAAATTAATACAACGTCCAATATTAAAATTGAGATATGAAGCTTTTGGTTTTCAATGGAAAGTGAATTTTCCTTCAATCGGTTTAACAATTCCCCATTTACTGCAACTAGGACAAAGCCAATGCAGATTCTTTAATTCAAACCCACAATTTTCACAACGATAATTGGGACTGTGGTGTAAATGCATATTGAGGAAAGCCGTTCCAATTTCGAGCACTGCACTTTGCTCCTGTACCGAACTCTTGGCTGCATATGCAAAAATTTGGGCAAGGACCGCTAAAGAAGGATTTTTATACAAATGCCTCTGCAGGAGCGCTAATGCTGCAGCATCACCCTGGCTTTTTTGTATATTACTGACAATTTCTTGAAACTGACGGAAACCAAGATTTTCAGTCTGTCCACCTTCAAGCATCCAGGAAATCTGATTTTCCATCCCTGCTTTCTGCATATTTTCGAGCAATCCAGCAGTGGCTTCACTTGCAAAACTTGGATCGTATTGGACTACTTTCTGCAAAATTCGTACCGCCTCTTGAAAATTTCCGGTTAATGCTTCAATACTCCCTAACAATAAATATACTCGTACATTGTTACGAGTAATTTGTAATGCATTCTGCAATTCTGCTCTAGCTGACTGCAAATCATTGTGATTCAACGCAACTTCGGCTAATTCGCAATAATAATGCGAAGACTGCATCTGCAGTTCAGGACGTTTGACTGCTGGACATATTGTAAGCAGTTCCATTGCTGCAGACAGCGCCTGCTTCCAATCTTTTTCCATCTGAAAGACTGTCATAGCGAGTCCTAGAGCAGCTTCTCTTATTTGTGGTGAAGCAGAGTTCAGCTCGCGCAACATTTGTTCGGCTCGATCAAATAATCCAGCAGCAATATAACTCCGTACCAAATTTAGTTTAATTTCTCCAGTTTGAATTAAAGTAAATTTTTGATTATTCAAAAGAAATTGACTTTGATTTATCGCACGATCAACAGCGCCTCGTCTACGTAGCAATGTACATAAAGCCAAATGTGTCTCCAGAGTATCCGAGCTCAACTCTAAAGCATCTATGAAAAGATCAATGGCATCATCAGGCTCATCATTCAACAAGTAATTCAGACCAATGAAATATTCCTGGTCGAAACTTTGCTTTATACCTGGAATTTTTTTAAATCTACTGCGATAGCCTGCCCACCACGCTAAACCAATAGCTAGCAGTATTAACAATAAAAAGCTTGGGGGAGAAGTAATTTCCATTACAGTGAAGAGTCGCGGTTGGATTCTTTCAGATATTCAAATTGTAGCTAGTTTTTTAACTTATAGTCGCATGCTAGACAACTCACTCTCTGCAAGTTTTATTTTCTGCTGCAACTTAGGTATTTCATGTCGATATTGCAGTCTGCGCCAAATTCCTTGCCCCATCAACAATCCAGCTAACCCACCACTGATAAAAGCAGAAATTATCCAAAAACTTACTGGTTGCGCAATTAATTCATGGCCCAGCCATACGGCAATCTTTGTTGTATTGTGAGAAGAGAAAACAAGAACCGCAACAAGTATCAGACCGAAAAGTACAATTCTAAGAAACCGAAAAAAATCATCATCTAAACGCTATTCTTAATCGAGAGACGTAATTATCTTTGCTTACATACACATCACTTCCATGATGCATTTAATTGTTATGTATTTCGACAATTGATTAATAAGGCCGAATACTTAAAGCACTTTAGCTGTAGCAAATTATTGCTGTATGCCTTCATTGACCCTGTCACGCAATTCTTTCCCCGGCTTGAAATGCGGCACATATTTGCCACTTAACACCACTGGCTCTCCAGTTTTTGGATTACGCCCAGTACGTGGATGTCTGTAATGTAATGAGAAGCTACCAAAACCACGGATCTCGATACGTCCACCTTCAGAAAGCACATCTGCCATATACGTAATAATGGCCTTTACTGCCAGCTCGATATCTTTTGCAGATAATTGGGTCTGTTTTGTTGCTATTTGTTCTATGAGCTCTGATTTAGTCATTGTAATTTTCCTTCATCACTCAGCATGATCAAATGGTTACTACTTCAAAAAAGCCTTCTGTCCACTAAGACAGAAGGCATACTTTGCTAGGGAATAGTTGCCTATTCCTTATTCATTTTGGCTTTGATCAGATCTCCTAACGTTGCAGGTGCAGCAACAGTAGTACTCTGCTTGTGCTCTTTGATTGAATCTTTTTCTTCTTCCATATCTTTTGCCTTGATCGAGAGGCCCAATACCCGGTTTTTGCGATCAACGTTAGTGATCATCATTTCGATGACAGCACCTACAGTGAGGGCAAGGCGTGCATCTTCAACACGATCTCGGCTGATATCAGAAGCTTTGAGAATCCCCTCAACTCCTTCGGTCAGCTCGATAACTGCTTCTTTTGCATCAACAGATTTAACTGTGCCTTTTACCAAACTGCCTTTTTCATTTTGGCTAACATAGTTGACGAAAGGATCACCGGACATTTGTTTCACGCCAAGAGAAATCCTTTCACGTTCTGGGTCAATAGATAGAATGACGGTATCAAGCTTGTCACCTTTCGTATATTGACGAACAGCTTGCTCGCCAGCTTCATCCCATGAAATGTCAGATAGATGCACTAAACCGTCAATATCTCCTTCCAGACCAATGAAAATACCAAAATCTGTGATGGATTTAATATTTCCGGAAATTTTGTCGCCCTTCTGATATTTCGTAGCGAAAACATCCCAAGGGTTTTGTTTACATTGTTTTAGGCCCAATGAGATGCGGCGACGTTCCTGATCTATGTCCAGAATCATCACTTCCACTACATCACCCAATTGTACGAGTTTAGAGGGATGAATGTTCTTGTTGGTCCAATCCATCTCTGAAACGTGTACCAGACCTTCAACGCCTTCTTCCAACTCTGCAAAACAACCATAATCTGTGAGGTTAGTAATGACAGCTTTAACTTTGGTGTTTTCTGGATATCTACGTTTAATTTCCACCCATGGATCTTCG
This sequence comes from uncultured Gammaproteobacteria bacterium, assembly GCA_903844415.1. Lineage (GTDB taxonomy): Bacteria > Pseudomonadota > Gammaproteobacteria > Pseudomonadales > Pseudohongiellaceae > CAILUG01. Next base: position 756 of record CAIMTR010000316.1, on the reverse strand, counting down.
CCAAGTTGTTTAAGCCCAAGAGAAACGCGATTGCGCTCTCGATCGAATTTGAGAATTTTCACATCTATTTCTGCACCCACTGTAACAATTTCACTTGGATGTTTGATGCGTTTCCATGACATGTCAGTGATATGCAACAGACCGTCAATGCCACCCAAATCAACGAATGCACCGTAATCTGTCAGATTTTTCACCACACCTTTGACCGCTTGACCTTCTTGTAAGTTGGACAGCAATTCATCACGTTCTACTGTATTGACAGATTCCAGTACTGCACGACGCGACACAACTACGTTATTGCGTTTTTGATCCAGCTTGATCAATTTGAATTCGAGTTCTTTACCTTCCAAATGAGTGGTATCGCGGATTGGACGCACATCAACCAGTGAGCCAGGAAGGAACGCACGAATGGTGTTTACATCTACAGTAAAGCCACCTTTTACTTTGCCATTAATGACACCGATTACAGCCGCGCCTTTTGCAAAGGCTTCTTCGAGAACCAGCCAAGTTTCTGCACGCTTAGCTTTTTCGCGGGATAGACGGGTTTCACCGAATCCATCTTCCACTGCTTCCAAGGACACCTTGACCTTGTCGCCAATGTTCAAGGTAAATTCGCCAGCGTCAGTCAGAAACTCTGCTCTTGGAATGACGCCTTCAGATTTCAGGCCGGCGTGAACTGTCACCCATTCAGAGTCAATATCAATGATGGTACCGGTCACAATAGAACCGGTTTTCATATCAAGGTCTTGCATGCTT
>CAIMTR010000315.1 GCA_903844415.1 uncultured Gammaproteobacteria bacterium | reverse complement strand
CTCGGCTCCCGATATCGCAGGCAAAAATATCGCCAACCCCTATTCCATGATTGGCTCAGTAGCGATGATGCTCGAAATGAGTTTTGGTATGGAAGAAGAAGCGAAGAATCTATGGCAAGCAATGCAGGGTGTGTTTGGCAAAGGCTATTCCACGGCTGATCTGTCCAAGCCAGGCGCGGGCATTAAAATGATCAGCACTTCTGCCTTTGGTGATTTGGTCGCGCAAGAACTAAGTGCGCTGCCACGCGTGAGCTAAACACTCTAATTAACCAATGGCAGATATCTGAGATTGGTTCAAGTCTAAGGTTTGCGTGCAATCCACTACAGAATTAGAAGCAGTATCGGTGGCATTCAAGTGCAATAAAGTGCGATGACAGTTCTTGTCTCAGCCCCGAGCTACCAGGCAGATGTCTAAGAAGTCGTAGCTAGAGCTTTCGACGAACTTCATTGGTATGAATGCCACCTAGACCTACACCGATGTATTCACGCGGTTAGACCAAAGCTATACCACTGCAAGATATAAAAACAAATCAAGGCAGCGTAGTGGTGCTTTAACGTCGATAAAAATTCTTTATAGCTGCTGTGGTTGTTAACACATCGGCCCGGCTCACCTGCAGGTGTGTCACCATTCGAATAGTGCTACCAACATCGACAAGAATTCCGTGTGTTTGCAAATGAGTTGCCAGTGCCTGAGCAGTGCCAGCAGCTGGTTTGATAAAAACCATATTGGTTTGTACCCACGCAGAGTCAATGCCTATTTCGTCTACTAGTGCCAAATCCCGCGCTAGCAAGGCTGCGTTGTCATGATCTTCCTGCAACCGCTCAATATTGTTATCTAAAGCATATATTCCTGCTGCTGCAATAATGCCGGCCTGACGCATTCCACCACCGAGCATCTTGCGCCAGCGTCGCGCTTGTTTGATAAAAGTATGGCTGCCACTCAAAACAGAACCGACTGGCGCTCCCAGACCTTTGGACAAACACACCGAAACCGAATCAAAATTACTTACCATATCTTTGACATTAACACCCAGTTTTATTGATGCATTAAAAATACGCGCACCATCGAGATGTTTTTTTAGAGAAAATTGGTCGGCCAAAGCACACGCCTGGCCAATATAACTCTGCGACAACACTCGACCAGATATTGTATTTTCCAAACTTAACAACCGTGTAATCGCATAATGAAAATCAGATGGCTTGATGGCGGCCTTAATATTTTCGAGAGAAATACTGCCATCTTTTTCCAGCGGCAAAGGTTGCGGTTGAATACTGCCAAGCACCGCAGCACCCCCTCCTTCATATTTATAAGTATGGGCATCCTGTCCAACCAGATATTCATCCCCACGCTGACAGTGACTGAGCAAGGCCACCAGATTGGATTGCGTACCACTGCTTACAAACAACGATGCTTCCTTGTCTAACAACTGGGCAACTTTAGCTTCCAGCGCATTAACAGTAGGATCATCACCCCACACATCATCACCAACGGGTGCACGAGCCATTACCTGGCGCATGGCTTCAGTTGGTTTAGTGACAGTATCGCTGCGTAAATCGATCATTGTTGCAAACCATGCAAACGGGTATTGATCATGCGTAAAGTAGCCAATACGGCGGCATAAACTTGGTTGGCATGAACTCCACGAGTTCGTAAAGTACGCCCTTCACCCGCCCAGGTTATCGTACATTCGGTGAGTGCTCCTGGTTTGCCACCTTTGGGAATACGCACGGTATAGTCCACCAACTCGGGCAATATAAAATTATGCTTGGATAGAATTTTTTTCATGGCATCAATAAAAGCATCATAACCGCCATTACCCTCGCCATTTTCTTGAAACACAACACCATTAATTTCCACG
>CAIMTR010000314.1 GCA_903844415.1 uncultured Gammaproteobacteria bacterium | reverse complement strand
GTGGTGTGTATGTAGTGGGTGGTGTGTATGTAGTGAGTGGTGTGTATGTAGTCCGTTCTGTGTATGTAGTGGGTGGTGTGTATGTAGTGGGTGGCATGATTAGTGTGCGCGATGTCAGCAAGGCAATCTTACTTGCTGTGAAATGCGAACATATGCACGGACAAATCTGGGAGCTGGGTGATGGGCAGGCGTATACTTTCGACTTAATTGTGGCGCACGTACGTACCCACCTGGGTTATAAAATGCCTTTATTTAACTTGCCACGTAATGTGGTAAAAATACTTGTAGGTGTCAGCACATGGTTACAACCGTTGGTGAAAACCAGTTTGACAATAGGTACTTATAAAGCACTTTTTGAAGAGCATTACAGCGTTGATGTTAGGTTTAATGAGCTGACACATTTTCAACCGGAAGAAAATTTCTACCAAGTGTTGCCCTCTCTGCTAGCGAGCTTTAAGTCATGACTATAAAAGGTATTATTCTTGCGGGTGGTTCAGGCACTCGTTTACACCCCATTACAGCGACTGTTAGCAAACAGTTGTTGCCCATCTACGACAAGCCCATGATTTACTACCCGCTGGCAACGTTGATGCAGGCCGGCATTCGAGATATTTTGATTATTACCACGGTGCAAGATGCCCTTGCCTTTCAAAACTTGTTAAAAGATGGGGCGCAATGGGGATTACACATCCAGTATGCGCAGCAACCTAAGCCCGAAGGTTTGGCACAAGCATTTATTATTGGCGAGTCCTTTATTGGCAATGACAATGTATGTCTAATTTTGGGCGACAATATTTTTTACGGCAGCAACATCGAAATAAAATTACAAGCTGCCATCAAGCGTAAAGTAGGGGCCAGTATTTTTGCTTATTATGTAAACGACCCGGAACGCTATGGTGTGGTTACTTTTGATGCGCAAGGCAAGGCCTTTCATCTAGAAGAAAAACCACCCCAACCGCAATCGAACTTTGCGGTGACTGGTCTGTATATGTATGACAATCGGGTAATCGATATTGCCAAACAGTTACAGCCTTCGCCACGTGGCGAACTAGAAATTACTGATGTCAATAAAGTCTATCTGGAACGAAATACACTCCATGTGGAATTGTTTGACAGGGGCACCGCCTGGCTTGATACCGGCACCATTACTTCTTTATTGGATGCCGCCAACTTTATTCGGGTATTGGAAGAGCGCCAAGGTCTAAAAATTGCGTGTGTGGAAGAAATCGCCTGGCGCATGGGTTATATCAACACCGAAGCCTTGCTCAAGCTTGCCCAGCCATTGTCCAAAAGTGGTTATGGCGAATATTTGAAATCACTGCCGCTGCATGTAAAAAAATAGGCATTGACCACTTTGCCTTCATTGCCGATTACTCTTGTCTAGTTAGTTACCAAATGAGCAAAAATGAATTTTACTAAAACTGAAATCCCGGAAGTAATCATCATCGAACCCAAAGTGCATGGTGATCACCGTGGTTTTTTCATGGAAACATTTCGTCAGCAAGAATTCGAACAGGCCGGCATTAGTTCCAACTTTGTGCAGGACAACCACAGTAAATCTACGCAAGGAATTTTGCGTGGCCTGCATTATCAAATACAAAATCCGCAGGGCAAACTGGTTCGCGTAGTAGTTGGCGAAGTTTATGATGTTGCAGTGGATTTGCGGCGCCGTTCACCCACCTTTGGGCAGTGGGTCGGCGTAGTCCTGTCGGCAGGAAACAAACGAGCCCTATGGGTGCCGCCAGGATTTGCACACGGCTTCTATGTAATGTCGCCCTTTGCCGAAGTGACTTACAAATGCACTACCTATTACGAACCGGAATTTGACCGCAGCCTGTTGTGGAGCGATCAAGAGTTGAATATAAGCTGGCCAGACAAAGTAAATGTGGTGCTTTCAGATAAAGACCGCATAGCACCGAGTTTTGCATTGGCTGATAAATTTTCCTAATTGTGAAGCATATGAAAGTGTTAATTTTGGGTGCTGGTGGTCAATTAGGACGTGAACTGTGCAAAGCGGTTCCAAAGCATGTAGATCTTGTTGCCACCCATTCGGGTGAGGTGAATATTGTTGATGCTGCCCAGCTTGCAAAAAAAATTGCTGACGAGAATCCTGCTGTTGTTATCAATGCTGCAGCGTATACCCAGGTAGATAAAGCAGAAGCCGAAAGTGCACAAGCCTGGGCTGTTAATAACATCGGGGTGCGCAACCTTATCGCCACAACAGCTGCTACTACCCGGCTCATCCATATTTCTACCGATTTTGTGTTTGATGGCGCGGCAACACTGCCTTATCTGCCAGCTGCACCTGTCTCTCCTTTGAGTGTTTATGGCTGCAGCAAACAGGCTGGTGAGCAAGAATTACTGAAAAATGCAGCTAATCGTAGTTGTATAGTGCGGACCGCCTGGCTTTATTCCGCACTCGGCAAAAATTTCGTTAATACCATGCTGGCTTTGATGGCAAGCAAGGATGAAATCAAGGTAGTTGACGATCAACGAGGCACACCAACTTCAGTGGCCAGCCTAGCAGCTGTAGTGTGGCGCTTGGTGGAGCGACCGGACTTGCGGGGTGTTTATCACTGGACTGATGGTGGTGAAACCTCCTGGTATGGCTTTGCTTGTGAAATTCAGCGGCTGGGTTTGCAGTATGGTTTGTTGCAACGCGTAATCCCCATGCTTCCGATTGCAACAGCACAATATCCAACTGCGGCGCGCCGGCCTTCCTATAGTGTGTTGGATATTACCGCTACGTGCGAAGCACTGCAGATAAGCCCTGCTGCTTGGCAACTTGAATTAGCTAAAGTACTAAAGAACCGTTGAATAATGTGCTGTTGCAACGTAGTTTCAGCCTAGTTTCGGTAGTGACAACTACGGACTAAAACGAAATAATCCAACAGATCACTACAACAGATCACTAAAACAGATCACTACAACAAGAGCAGGGAAAAAATCAACTCATGAAAAATTTGCTCATAACCGGCGGTGCTGGTTTTATCGGCGCCAATTTTATTCATTATTTATTAAAGCAGCATCACGGTGTAAATCTTGTGGT
>CAIMTR010000313.1 GCA_903844415.1 uncultured Gammaproteobacteria bacterium | reverse complement strand
TTCATTTCTATTTTTTTCAGGAGTAATACCAGCTCCTGCAGCGGCAGTTCTGTATTGATTCCAACCACCATATTTAAATAATCTGGCCCCTGGTACCCGTTGGCCTGACTTTTGAATACCGAAGAGAGTGAGAGGTCAGCAAATCGCATGAGCAAGACATCAAGACCGGAGGCAATATTATTTTCCGGATCAATATTGCTGCTCAGCCCCAGGGTGACCCACACCACTAGTTACCTATTCCCGCTGGCTTTACACCTCGCTCGACCATTACGCCTACTTCTTTGGCTCCGGTGATTGCTGCTGGTTTACTGACACGAACTCTTACCCAGGGCACGTCGAATTCAGTGCGGAGCAGTGTGGCGATTTTTTCAGCCATAGTTTCGAGTAATTTAAGCTCGCTACCTTCGATAAATTCGGTGATGCGCACACACACACTCTTGTAATCAAGCACATGAGCGATGTCGTCGGTGGCGGCGGCCTGACTGTTATCACGAGCCATATCAAGATCGACAGTGACCGGCTGTTTGATTTCGCGTTCCCAGGCATAAACCCCGATCACAGTTTTTACTTCGAGGCCCCTAACGTAAACGATGTCCATGTTCTTTCCTGCTGCGTGTGATGTACAAGTGAATTAATTAAGACAGTGCGGGCAAACTTTCCAGATTCCAGCGCGGTCGTGCGTAAATACCAAGATCGTCTCGTTGACCAGCTAACAAACGCTGACAACCTGCATAAGCAATCATGGCACCATTGTCGGTGCAATATTTGAGATGTGGATAGTACAGCTGGCCTTTTTCTTCCTTGGCCAATATCGCCAGCTCTGCGCGCAAACGAGTGTTGGCACTAACACCGCCGGCAATCACTAAAGTCTTCATGCCCGTGTGAGCAAACGCGCGACGACATTTGATTACCATGGTGGCTACTACGGCTTCCTGAAAAGCATGGGCGATGTCGGCTTTGGTTTGTTCATCCAGTAAATTGTCATGTGTGTGCGCTTGCACGGTATTGAGAGTAAATGTTTTCAACCCACTGAAACTGAAATCCAAACCCGGACGATTGGTCATCGGGCGCGGGAAAATAAATCGTCCCGCCGCGCCTTGTTGCGCCAGCTTCGCGACATGTGGGCCACCAGGATAAGGCAGACCTAACATTTTGGCGACTTTATCGAAAGCCTCACCGGCTGCATCGTCCAGAGATTCGCCAATGACTGTATATTTTCCGATTGCTTGCACCGCGACCAACTGGGTATGACCACCAGAGACCAGCAGCGCAACAAAAGGAAAGCTTGGCCCATTCGGTTCTAGCAATGGTGCCAGCAGATGACCTTCCATGTGATGCACCCCAATGGTGGGGATGTTCCAGGTCATGCCAAGAGATCTGCCTATTGCACCACCAACTAACAACGCGCCTGCCAAACCTGGCCCTGCCGTGTAAGCAATGCCATTGATGTCAGCACCCGTGCAATTTGCCTTGGTCATCACTTCGCGTATCAAGGGTAATGTTTTACGAATATGATCGCGGGATGCGAGTTCCGGCACTACACCACCGTAACGCTGATGCAATTCAATTTGACTGTAGAGCACTTCTGCCAAAATCCCAGCATTACTGTCGTACAAGGCTATCCCAGTTTCATCGCAAGAAGTTTCTATACCGAGCACTAACATGCTAACCGAACACTAAACCAGAATTTTTGGGAGGCGCATCATACCATAGCGCCTGCGCTGATTTGGCCCACAGCTGTGAGCCAAAAGTGTCGTGATAATATTAGAGGCAAGTTGTTTAACACGTGGACAATTAATAATGAAAGCATTTGTGGTGAAAGCAGGCAGTACAACTTTTGCTGATCTCGCTTTAGTGGAAAAAGCTAAGCCTATTGCAGGTCCCGGCGAAATCCTGGTGCAGATGCGAGCTGCGTCTATCAATTATCGGGATTTACTCATCCCGCTCGGGCGTTATTTTGGTGGCACCGTTACTGCCGATATCATTCCCATGTCTGATGGTGCTGGTGAAGTAGTGGCCTTGGGCAGCGGTGTAAGTCGTTTTAAGTTGGGTGATCGTGTAGCTGGAACTTTTTTTCGGAACTACATCGACGGCCCGCCAGCCCAAGTTGAGCGTCCAGCGCTGGGATCTCCCGTTGATGGTGTGCTGGCCGAATATGTCGTGTTCAACCAGCAGGATGCCGTGCTGATTCCTACTAATCTTTCCTATGCCGAAGCTGCCACCTTGCCATGCGCTGGAGTAACTGCTTGGCATGCCTTGATGGTGAGTGGAAAACCCGTCAAGGCAGGAGAAACGGTGCTGGTGTTGGGCACCGGTGGCGTTTCGTTGCATGCATTGCAATTTGCGAATGCGGCTGGAGCGCGTGTGATTGTCACGTCCTCAAGTGATGAAAAACTCACCAAAGCAAGACTTTTGGGCGCGGTAGCCACCATCAATTACCTTAAATTTCCGCTGTGGCACGAAGAAGTAATGCGCCTGACCAATGGTCATGGTGCTGACTGTGTGATCGAAGTTGGAGGTGCCGGCACCTTGAAGAGTTCGATGCTATCTTTGGCCTACGCGGGCAAGATCGCCATGATTGGCGTGTTGGCAGGGTTTACCGGTGATACTAATCCACATCCTGTCATGCTGAAGGGCGGTAGCATGCATGGCATTTTTGTTGGCAATCGCGCCATGTTCGAGCAGATGAACCGAGCAATTGAGATCAACGATATTCACCCGGTCATCGACCGCGTGTTTACCTTTGCGGATGCAGCGCAAAGTTTTCCCTACCTGCAAAGCCAGTCCCATTTTGGCAAGGTTGTCATCAGTTTCATCTGATATATAGTGACCTTCCTTTGTGGGCAGAGAAAGCAACGACTGAAAAAACCTCAATTAAGCACCACTGGCAGGGAACTAAACCTCATTAATCCGACACTAAGCTAAACAGGCGCTCGTTTGCTTAGGTTGGCGTCTGAATTTAAAGCTATATATTTGACACTCATCAAAAGTAGCCGAAAACACAGCAAAACCGCAAAACAGTTACACCTTAAGATTCAAAAAAGTACCGCAGTAATTGAGTCCGATCCAACTTCTCGCATGAAAAGCAACGGTTGTAAGGGTTAAATTTGAGCACTGCTGATCATCTACTTTCAAGATTGTGGACAATCAGGGTTATGCAAAGGCCATTTTTTATGCATAATCGACCTCCGATTGTTTCCTGACAGTAGCCTTAAATAAGAGACATAGAGAGTTTAGTGCGTGCAATTTAAAAGTACCCAAATAGCTAGTATCTTACTGATAGCATTGACGTTAACTGCCTGTGGAAGTTTTCGCACCGTCGCTAATACACCCAATTTGGAAGACTCACCAGCCGCCGCTGCCACACCTGTTTACAAGGCGCAGGTAGTCGAAATTCTAGTGTCTGAAGCCGATGGTCGTGGTAATCAGGCCATTCCTGAAGGAGCAGTCACTGAAGATGGCGACTCCACTGTACAGCCTTTAACCCCCACCATCGCCATGACTGCAAATCGAATAGTCGAACGGACTATAAACGATTATTTGCAAAACCGACGCTCCATGTTGCGTATGTGGATCAGCCGTAGCCAAACCTATTTCCCCATGATTGAAAAAATCTTTGCCCAAGAAGAAGTGCCCGATGAACTGAAATACATAGCCTTGGGAGAAAGCAGCCTAAATCCGACTATTCGCAGCACTGCTGGAGCCGTGGGTATGTGGCAGTTCATGTCGGCAACAGCCAGAAGCGAAGGATTAAGGGTAGACTCTTGGGTGGACGAACGCAGAGACCCTGAAAAATCTACCCGTGCTGCTGCCCGGCATTTAAAAGCGCTGAATGAAAGCTATAGCGGCAGTTGGCATTTGTCCCTAGCCGGTTACAACTGCAGTTATCGCTGCATCACACGTGCTGTGGAACAAGCTGGTGGCTCTCTTGTTGACCCGCCTTCCTATTGGGATATCTACCCCAACCTGCCACGTGAAACCCGAGAATTTGTACCCCGTTACATTGCTGCCGCTTTGATTGTGTCCAACCCGTCAATGTATGGTATCGAAGTGGACAATTTTGACCAAGAACTGGCTTACGATGAAGTCAGTATTTACGGCATGCTGAGCCTAGAAGATGCTGCCCGACTTGCCGGCACGGACCTAGCTACCATCCACAATCTTAATCCTTCCCTCTTAAAAGCAACCCTACCTGAAGGTAGCGAAGCGTATACGCTCAAAATACCATTCGGTTCCTACGATCACTTCATCACATCGTTTGATTTGGAAATGCCCAGCGGTTTTGCTGGCACTGGCGAATACATTGTTAATAGTGGCGACACCCTTGGCAAAATTGCGCAGCAGTTTGATGTGAGCGTTGAAGAATTACAGACGGCCAATAACATCAGCAGCCATTTGATTCAGATTAACCAAAAATTGCTGGTACCCGGCATGGGTGGAACCAGCAGCATAAGCATTGCAAGTACTGAGCGTACATTTGTCTCTTACGGTGACCGCCAGTACAGGCCAATTGAATTAGGCCCTGAATTCCGACTGGTGCATCAATCAGGCTCAACGGCCGAAACTCCGCTGATGGCAGTTAGCCTAGAACAGACAGCGGCTGACGAAGGTGTGCTTAACCTGGTACCCACCATCTACAAAGTGCAAACGGGTGATACCCTAGGTGCTATTTCCCAGCGATATGGTGTTTCAGTTGCAAGCATCCAACAAGCCAACAATATTCGTGGTACCGCCATTTTTGCCAATCAGGAATTAACAATTCACTCCGCCGCAAGGACACTACAGAAACCTGTAAAGCCAGTTGAAAACAAAACCTATCAAGTTCAACGTGGTGATAATTTATCTGGCATAGCCACTCGTTTTGGAGTGAGCGTGGATAACCTCAAACGCTGGAACAGCCTGCGGAATAATTTGATTTATCCAGGCCAGAGCTTAGTGCTAAATTAAGTCCTCCTAACACTGACACCTGCGAGTCACCTCTATCTTCCCACCCTTTAGTTTTAGCAAATGCATTGGATTTAGCCCCAATCTCTTTGCTCAAACCAGCATTTTTTTAACAAGCGCCACCGCCTGCACGATACGTCCACCACTCTTAATATCTTCCACAATACGGGCAAGATACTGATCAATTTCCTGTTCGTAGTCATTCCAGAACAAGGCCTTGTCGGCAGACATTGGCTGCTTGATAACCGCATACACCGCTGTATAAAGCTCGCGCGTTAAGGGTGAAATAGTCTGACTAGCATCATAGTGACCACACACAATTTTGCTGCGCAATTCACTGGCCTGCACCCCAAACAACAAGGCGACCGCCATGTAGTGCTGAAATATTTCCACGGCCCTACGCGTGAGGTTAGCAGAACCATAACCTTGACTATTGATATTCTGATTAAACCCTTCGGCATGACTCGGGAAATGAGTCACCAAGGAATTCGCGTAAAAACTGAGTTGCGGCATGATGCAATTGCCACAAATTTGTAAACTTTGCAGCCCTCCATTCACTGCCCGCTCGGTATTTCCCACCAGCATTGCCGACAGCCCATTACTGAAGGCGGGGGTTGCCGCCATCGCAATCTGAATGTCGAGATGCTTGGCTAACAGAGCAATGTGGTAGCGCAACTGATCCATTCCCACTCCAACGTACTGCCCAAGAAAATTACCCCCGTGATACGTAAGTCCACGAGTGTGATCGACCAGTGGGTTGTCAGTAGCAGAGTTCATTTCAATTTCTATCTGGCTGGCAATTAGACGAATACCATCCACGATAGGGCCAGTATATTGCGGCAAACATCGTAGTGAATAACGATCCTGAATGGGTTGGTCGCCACCCCGAAACTCGTGTTGTCCATCGAGCTCATCGGCAATCAGTTTAGAGCCACTGAGCAACTGCAACATCACAGCCGCAGACGTCACCTGACCCGGTAATGGTTTGTGCTCACTGATGTAAGGATGGAAGGACTGATTGGTAGCGCCCAAGCCTTGAAACAACAACCCATGTGCTCCAAACGCCAACGCGAGTAAATTTTGGGTATCAAAGACACAACCCGCTGCAATGGCTGTCATCACCGATGTGCCATTGACCATGGCCAACCCTTCTTTTGGACCAAGCTTCACTGTACCTATGCCCAATTTTTCGACCAAGCTGCGCGCGCCTATTACCTCACCCTGATAATCTGACTTCCAGCCATCATCAAGACCAATAAGATTGGCTGTTATATAGGCCAAAGGCGACAAATCTCCACTAGCACCAATTGAACAAAACTCGTAGACATGCGGAGTGGCGCCTTCATTCAGAAAGGTCTGCATCCGTTCAATCAGCCCCATACTAATACCAGAGGCCCCTCGTAGATGTGAATTCATCCTTATCAGCATGGCACCGCGCACATCTGATCCCGGAATCCTGTTCCCTGTGCCCACTTTGTGAAACCAGGGGATGTTATTTTGCAATTCAACAGATTGTTCTTTGGATATAGTCTTGTATGCCATGGCACCGAAGCCACTTGTTACGCCATAAATGGGCTGATTATCGGCTACTGCTTTAAGTATGAATTCGTTGGATAATCGCACACGCTCCTGAACTAGAGGGTCGCTGGAAATACCAACCGCCCCACCTGCACGCGCCACTTTGATCATCTGGGCAATGGTAAGCCCTTGACCGGAAAGGGTTATTTTTTCAACCTTGGAGTTCATTATTATTGCCCGAAGCGCATGTCTAAGTTTCATTATTATACCGATTAACTTTTGCAATTGGTCCCCTTACCCCTTACAATCCGCAACCCTAAAACCGTCCTCGGTTATAGCATTTTTCATTAAACGCATTACTTGTTACGGGAAACATCTATGCCAGTAGTAAGAATCAAAGAAAACGAGCCTTTTGATGTGGCTTTGCGTCGCTTTAAACGCTCCTGCGAGAAGGCAGGTGTATTAGCCGAAGTTCGTCGTCGTGAGTTCTACGAAAAACCTACCTCTATCAGAAAACGCAAAGCTGCTGCCGCAGTCAAACGTAATCAGAAGAAAGTATCTCGCGAAACTCGTCGCACACAGCGCTTGTTTTGATCCGGTTGTTGCCCTGTCATGGCTGATCATCCCTTAAAGGCCCAAATTACCGAGGCCATGAAAGATGCCATGCGAGCGCGTGCGAAAGAGCGTTTGGGCGCAATTCGTCTGATTTTGTCCGAACTTAAAAAAATTGAGGTGGACGAACGTATTGATATCGATGATACCCGCGTGATTAGTGTGCTGGACAAAATGGTCAAGCAACGGCGCGAATCCATCAAACTATACCAAGCTGGCGGCCGCGAAGAACTGGCCGCTGTAGAGCAGGCAGAAATTGAAGTCATTCAAAACTTTCTGCCCATCGCTCTTACTGCAGATGAAATCAAAGCCATTCTAGATTTAGCAATCGCGGAAACTGGTGCCACTTCTATGAAAGACATGGGCGCAGTCATGAACATTGCACGACCACAATTACTTGGTCGTGCTGACATGGGCCTTGTGAGCCAACTTGTAAAGCAACAACTCTCCTGACCCTCTCGCTTCAACTGCCTGATTACTACGTTTTTGCGGTATGCTCACCCTGGAACGTCTGAGCACTGATTACCTTTGGCAGGAAATATCAAACCCTCGACAATATCCAGCTTCAATAAAATTTCGCCCGTATTTACACCAATTGGCAACCCGATGTCTGGCCTAATTCCACAACGCTTTATCGACGAGTTACTCAGCCGAGTCGACATACTTGACGTTGTAGATTCAAGAGTAAAACTACGCAAGCTCGGAAAAAACTATTCTGGCTTGTGCCCCTTTCACCAAGAAAAATCACCTTCTTTTACCGTGCAACCTGAAAAACAGTTTTATTACTGTTTTGGCTGTGGCGCGGGCGGCAATGCCATTGGCTTTGTAATGAATTTTGAAAACATAGATTTTCCCGAAGCCATCGAAGTTGTCGCGAAAGCCATGGGGCTTGAGGTGCCTCGTGAAGAAGCGAGTCACTCCACGCAAACAACTTCACGCCACGAAGCGCTGCTGGGCTTGTTGCAACAAGTTTGCGATTTCTACCAAAATCAATTACGTAAACACCCTCAAAAAAAAGGAGCCGTAGACTATCTAAAGGGGCGGGGTTTAAGCGGCGAAATTGCCCGTGACTTTGGGCTGGGGTATGCCCCGCCAGGCTGGGACAATCTGCTGAAAGCGTTCGGTACCGATCATGAACAAAAACAAAAATTGCTGGAAGCTGGCATGTTGATTGAACGTCCCGATAATCAAAAGAGCCCACTTTACGACCGATTCCGTGATCGCATTATGTATCCCATCCGCGACAACCGAGGCAGGGTTATCGGTTTTGGTGGACGGGTGTTGGGCGATGACAAACCGAAATATCTCAACTCCCCAGAAACACCAATTTTCCACAAAGGCGAAGAACTGTACGGCTTGTTTGAAGCACGCAAAAAAGTCAAAAAACTTGAAAGGTTTATTATTGTTGAAGGTTACATGGATGTAATCGCCCTAGCTCAGAATGGAATTCACTATTGTGTGGCCACTCTTGGCACCGCTACCAGCAGCGCTCATCTGCGAACCTTGTTTAAATATGTGCCGGAAGTGGTGTTCTGTTTTGATGGTGACAATGCCGGTCGGGAAGCCGCTTGGCGCGCACTGCAACAAGCTC
>CAIMTR010000312.1 GCA_903844415.1 uncultured Gammaproteobacteria bacterium | reverse complement strand
CAGCAACTGCAGCAACTGCATTGAACATATTGTGTTCGCCCAGCATCTGCCAGTTTACAGTCCCCTGCTCTGCCCCCTGTTGGATACGCAAACAGGAACCGTCTGCAAGCAAGGGGCTTACACTCCAAGCAGAGTTTGCATCAAGGCCAGTGCGCTGCAATTCACACCACAGCCCTTTGGCAAATACCTGATCTAGGTTTGGATCATTACTAGGCGCAATTATCAATCCTGTTGAAGGAATGGTTTTAGCCAAATGATGGAACTGCTGTTGTATGTCATCAATGTTGCGAAATATATCCGCATGATCAAATTCTAGGTTACCCATGATTAGAGTGCGTGATTGGTAATGAATAAATTTTGAGCGTTTATCAAGAAAAGCACTGTCGTATTCATCGGCTTCAATGACAAAAAATGCTGATGTACCCAAACGCGCAGAAACATCAAAATTTTTAGGGACACCACCAATCAAATAGCCTGGTTCCATACCGGCATATTCTAGGATCCAACTCACCATGCTGGTGGTGGTGGTCTTGCCATGCGTTCCTGCCACACCAATAACCCAACGGCCCTGCAACACATGTTCAGCCAGCCAAGCCGGGCCGGAAGTAAAGGGCAGTCCTTGGTCTAGAACATATTCCACAGCAGGATTGCCCCTTGAACAAGTGTTACCGATGACAATCATATCCGGAGCATTCGCTTTGATATGAGCCGGGTCGTAACCACTGCAAAGACTAATGCCTTGTGCTTGGAGTTGTGTACTCATGGGGGGGTATACGTTTTGATCAGAGCCACTGACCTGGTGTCCGAGTTGTTTTGCCAACACCGCCAAACTGCCCATAAAAGTTCCACAAATGCCAAGAATGTGTATATGCATAAAACCCTTTGTGTTGGTATATGGAATAGGTAAGCAAATCCGGTGGTGAAAAGTAACTGCAAGTTTCTTATTGGAAATGGATAGATTTACTGTTACGACGGGATTGTCGCAAAAGGAGCGCGTGCTTGTCATGCTCGCGTTGGGTTATCCCAACAATAATTCACATTGAAGCAAGGCGTTTTTGGCAAGGTATTTAAGTAGAATGCCCGTATCAACGAAAGGAACAAGAGCAATGTCATCCCCTGTGAACAACAACATTTTTTATGCCCAGTCTGGTGGAGTAACAGCTGTCATCAACGCGTCTGCCTGCGGCGTGATCGAAACCGCACGCAATCTCAAGGTATTTGGCAAGGTGTATGCAGGCAGCAACGGCATCATTGGAGCGCTGCGCGAAGAACTCATCGACACCAGCATGGAAACAGCCGACACCAGTGCAGCCCTGCGCCACACGCCTGCTGGTGCGTTTGGTTCGTGTCGTTACAAATTGAAAAGTGTTGAACAAAATCTTGCTGAATATGAACGTATTCTCGACGTTTTCAAGGCGCACAACATCGGGTACTTTCTCTACAACGGCGGTGGTGATTCACAGGACACAGCCAATAAAGTGGCTCAATTCAGCCAACAAAGACACTTCCCCATTACCTGCATTGGTATCCCCAAAACCGTCGATAATGACCTGCCTCTGACCGACAACTGTCCCGGTTTTGGTTCAGTAGCCAAATATGTAGCCGTTTCCATTCGCGAAGCCGGCCTTGATGTTGCTTCCATGTGTGAAAGTTCGACTAAAGTGTTTGTAATGGAAGTCATGGGCCGTCATGCGGGCTGGATTGCTGGCGCGGCTGGACTCGCAGCCGAACAGTATGGAGATGCTCCGCATATTATTATTTTCCCGGAAATCGCTTTTGATAAAACTGCCTTCTTGGCGAAAGTCGCAGAAACGGTTGGAAAACACGGCTATTGCGCCATCGTGGTTTCAGAAGGGGCACATTATGCTGATGGCACTTTCCTCGCCGATGCTGGTAGCCGTGATGCCTTTGGTCATGTGCAACTGGGTGGCGTCGCACCTACGCTGGCAGTGATGATCAAACAGGAACTAGGCTACAAATATCACTGGGCTGTTTCCGACTACCTGCAGCGTGCTGCACGGCACATCGCCTCTGGTACGGATGTAGCACAAGCCTATGCCATGGGCAAAGCTGCTGTGGAGTTTGCCTTGGCAGGAAAAAATGCCGTCATGCCCACCATTGTGCGAGAAAGTACCAACCCATATCGCTGGAGTGTAGGTGAAGCACTGTTGTCCGATGTTGCTAACAAGGAGAAAAAAATGCCGCGTGATTATATTTCTGCCGACGGCTTTGGCATTACGCCCGCAGCCCGCGAATATTTCGCCCCATTGATTCAAGGTGAAGATTACCCGCCCTACAAAGACGGTCTACCGCAATATGCACGCCTACAGAAAGTACT
>CAIMTR010000311.1 GCA_903844415.1 uncultured Gammaproteobacteria bacterium | reverse complement strand
CTTCTCCCCAACATTTGGCAAATGATCGGAGTTTTTGTATAGCTATTTTAAGTCCAAATATTATCGTAAATGCTGAGACAATGTCTGCTTTCTTTTGGAGTCCTTCTCGCCGGGCTGAGATGGAGAACAAATCATCAGCGTATGCTGTATCTTCCTGGTGGCTTAGTTCATTATCAGTTCGTACCAAGAAAGGTGTAGGATCGATGGCATGTAGTGCCCGAAGGAGAACGTCCAAGGAAGCATTCCAGTTTGTAGGAGAAGGGGTATCCCCTTGTGATGTACCCGTTTCTGGGAAGAATCCACTTGCGCATTTTTGGGTTGATGCTGATTGACCAAAGGCCTGTATGCCCCTTTTACTTAAGATTTTCATTGCATGTGGAGTGAGGGGTATAGTGAGGCAATCACTATCTAGATCTATGATATACTTAGCTAGCATTTTGGGAACCCCCAGCCGTTGCCAGCTCATCTGTAAAATTGGTTTCCTGATGATGTCAAATGCTCGTTTGATGTCCCAGGAGGATCCGTGGATCTCCGTGCTGCTTTCCTCAGCATCTTCAAGAGCATTTATGACTTGTATAGTGGCTGACTCACATCCTCTCCCTCGTCGAAATCCATATTGCCCAGGAGAGAGGACGTCATGTTCTTCCCAGACCTCTACTATCCAACCTACTATTATTCCCATCCATATCTTGCGGGTTGTTTCAATTTTTTTCCAAAAAATTCATATTAGTTACCAAAAAATTACACCAAAAAAATATAAATAAAGAATTGATAGTAAATTTAAGATAACACCAGTCAATGTGCGGTTAGCGAACACATCTATGGACGGGATAACCATATCCAGGTACATAATGCGATGAGAGGCCCTTCTTCGTAACGAGTCCGGGTTTTCAGCGGGCATCAGTGAGGTCTTTGAAAAGAGTCCTTCACGTCAGATATCTATCTAACCTAAACCTAAACTAAACTAAGCTTATACTAAACAGGCTGGAGTGGCATTGTGTCCATCGCGATGGGTAATGTCATGGGTGCATCGTTATGTGTCATTAGGTAATGGGGATACTAAAATATAAAAAAAAAAGAAACATAAAAGAACTGAGACTTAAGAATCAAACTATCTAGAGAGCAGTACAGATGCTAAATAACAGAGTAAAAAGGTAAAACTGTTAGCGGTTGAAGGGGAAAGGAGGAGTTAGCGGTGAAGTGTCTTTGACCCGGGGAGCTGCGCTGGGGAGACATCTCTGTTGGTTTGCGTGGCGATGGTACGGAATATTTTCCGTCTCGGGGGACCATCGGTTGGTGGTAGTGTCTGTGACTGTAATTTTTCCAGAATTTCATTGAAGAGCGCGGTGATGGTGTCCAGGTGAAGGGACAGTAGGTGGTTTATATGTTCCGTATTAGAAGAGAGAGTGTCAGAGATGTGTGATCTCAGTCAGGGATGTGTCATTTAGAAAGTTAATGTATGAGTGGGTTGTAGTAGCGATGGGAGGGGACATTAGTGTTGTGTTAGGGCATGTAGGTGTATCTACTAGTGTGTTTGTGACTATGGTTGACTGTGTTTGTGGTTTTGGTGATTGATTTGGGCGAGGAAAAGGTTCGAAGCATTGCCAGTGGGCTGCGCGAGCACTACACGCAGGAGCAAATGACGGGGCGTTTGGTAGTGGTAGTGTGTAATCTCAAGCCCCGCACGATGAAGGGCTTTGCGTCCGAGGGTATGGTGCTTTGTGCAAAGGAGG
>CAIMTR010000310.1 GCA_903844415.1 uncultured Gammaproteobacteria bacterium | reverse complement strand
GTATATTGATAACATTCGCAAACGGATAGGAAACTGCTTGTCATAATGATACTCTTAAAAGAGCTTGTCGCTGTACCGCAAGCACAGGAATCCATTCGCAGAATTATTAACAATAAAATAGGGGGAAACCATGTCATCCAGAAACCTGACATGCAGCTTTTTTTCATTAGTCTTGTTAGCCGGTTGTGGTTCAGAAGCCATCACTACTGCTAGTACTTATGCAACCGACAGCATGGCCCAAGCAGCGACTGCGGGGCTCTCGCATGGAGAATATGTAGCCCGCCTTGGCAACTGTGTTGCCTGTCATTCTACTGCCGAGGGCGCACCACTGGCTGGCGGCTTGAAAATGGCAGTCCCAATGCTTGGCAACATTTATGCAACTAACATCACTCCAGATTCAGAAACCGGTATTGGCCAGTACACCTTCGATGAATTTGATAGGGTAATGCGCACCGGAGTGGCACGTGATGGTCACCGCCTCTATCCTGCGATGCCTTATCCCTCTTATGCAAAGATCTCTGAACAGGACATGCGAGCACTTTTTTCTTTTTTAATGGAAGAAGTAACAGCAGTAACCCAGGCGAATATTCCTTCAGAAATTACCGGTTTGTTAAGCCCTCGCTGGCCATTGGCAATATGGAATGTGGTAACCATGGATAATGATCCGTACATACCGAATAACAACCAATCCGATCAGTGGAACAGGGGTGCTTACCTCGTTCAGGGTCTAGGTCACTGTGGTGCTTGCCACACCCCTCGCGGCTTGATACTACAGGAGAAAGGGCTAGATGAGGGTAGCAACGCTTTCCTTTCTGGTGCGCCACTGGACCACTGGACTGCCTCCAGCCTAAATGGCGACGTCAACTCAGGCCTAGGACGTTGGGAAACAAATGACATTGTGGAGTTTTTGCAAACCGGCCATAACCGCTTTGGTACTGCATTCGGCACAATGGTAGAAGTCGTCAACAATTCCACTCAACATATGAGTGTTAGTGATCAGCAATCCATGGCTGAATATTTGAAATCGCTGCCAGCCGTCAATGAGATAAATGCCCAGCCCTACAATTATACTGATACTGCAACCAAACAACTGCTGAGCCTGGATTTCAGCACGCCAGGCGCACAGGTCTATTACGAATACTGCTCAAGTTGCCATGTGACTAGTGGCGGCGGCTACTACCCCTATCAACCGCCATTATCTGGAAATCCAGTAATTATGGATCCTGACCCCAGCTCTTTGATAAACATTACTTTGAATGGCTCTTTGAGAGTGAATGCTGAAAAAGGTGGCCCGGATATAAATGACATGCCTTATTTCAGGCTTCTTCTGTCTGATCAACAAATTGCAGACGCATTGACTTTTGCACGCAGCTCCTGGGGAAATAACGCTCCTTCAGTTAGCGCTAAACAGGTAGGGGAGATTAGAGCAGCAACAGACCCCAGCCGTAATGATGACATTGTAGTTCTCCGCATGAAGTAGCATTTAGGTCAGGTTATTTGCCCGTGTTAACTAAAAACGCCGACTGATGTCGGCGTTTTTTAAGTTTAGATTTTAAAAAAACCCTGAGACATCAAGTTTTTCGCATCAAAGCATATCTTAATATCAGAGGCCGGTGGACTTTTCGAAGAAAGGTTGGCCCAAATCATCAACCATGTCGAGCAGGAATTTATTGTTTTCCTGGCACACATAATCCTGCAACTCTTGACCCTCTGTCCAACCTATATCCC
>CAIMTR010000309.1 GCA_903844415.1 uncultured Gammaproteobacteria bacterium | reverse complement strand
GCCGTAGTTCTTTTTGCCGCTAACGAAGGGTTCTTAAAACAAGTACCGATGAACAAAATTTCGGATTTTGAAGGCGCCCTATTGTCATTTATGCATAACACCCATGGCGATCTGATGAAACGAATAAACAAAACTGGTGAACATTCCGCAGAAGTCATCGCTACTTTCAAGGCTGCGCTTACTTCTTTTGTTTCCACTCAAGTCTGGTAACAAGCCATGGCGGTTGGTAAAGAAATACGCAATCAGATCAAGAGTATTAAAAACACTCAGAAAATCACCAGTGCCATGGAAATGGTTGCTGCAAGCAAGATGCGCAAGGCACAAGACAGAATGCTGTTGGGGAAGCCGTATTCCATAAACATACGCAATGTTGTAAGCCATCTCGCAAACGCAAACCCTGAATATCATCATGTCTACATGAAAGAGCGCTCTGTTAAGAGAGTAGGATTTGTAGTGGTGTCGTCAGACCGCGGCCTATGCGGCGGCCTGAATATAAACGTGTTTAAAGCCATGATTGCCACCATGAAGAGCTGGCATGAACAAGGTGCCGAAGCAGACATATGTACCATCGGGGCTAAGGCGGCGTCGTTTTTCAATAATTATGGTGGCAAAGTAGTAGCGTCGGTTCGCAATATTGGAGAAAAACCAACAGTTGCTGATGTTATTGGTGCAGTAAAAGTTATGCTTGATGCTTACATGCAAGGTGGTATTGATCGTTTGTATTTGGTTAGCAATGAATTCGTCAATACCATGACCCAACAACCAAAGGTAGAACAATTGTTGCCATTACAAGCAACAGATGCTGCAGAATTCAAACACCATTGGGACTATATCTACGAACCAGCGCCAAAAGAATTGCTCGATGGGTTGTTAACTCGCTATATCGAATCCTTAGTGTACCAAGCTGTTGTAGAAAACAATGCTTGTGAACAAGCTGCCCGTATGGTTGCCATGAAGAGCGCAACAGATAATGCGGGAGATATTATTGGCGAACTGCAATTGGTCTACAACAAAGCTCGTCAAGCGGCAATTACTCAAGAATTGTCAGAGATCGTTGGTGGTGCAGCCGCCGTTTAAATAATTAATCTGCATATAAGATTGCAGATGAGATAAGTTTTAGAAAAATTCAGGTGCGAAAGCACAACAAAAACAGTAATTCAGAATTATAAAGCAAGAGGAAGCGGACATGAGCAGCGGTCGCATCGTACAAATTATTGGCGCGGTAATAGACGTGGAGTTCCCGCGTGATTCAGTCCCCCGGGTTTATGACGCCCTGAAGGTGTCAGAAAAAAATATCACACTTGAAGTGCAGCAACAGTTGGGAGATGGCGTCGTGAGAACCATTGCCATGGGTTCAACCGAAGGACTTAGCCGTGGCTTGAGTGTCAGCAGCAGCAGCGCTCCTATCAGCGTTCCTGTCGGCGAAGAAACTCTCGGTCGCATCATGGATGTATTGGGGAATCCGATTGACGAATGCGGTCCGATAGGCGAAAAAGAAAGAATGCCGATTCACCGTAAAGCTCCATCCTTTGCAGAGCAAGCTGCTTCTGAAGAGTTGCTGGAAACGGGAATTAAAGTTATCGACTTAGTATGTCCTTTTGCTAAAGGCGGTAAGGTCGGACTTTTTGGTGGTGCCGGTGTAGGCAAAACCGTGAACATGATGGAGTTGATCAACAACATCGCTACGGCACGTGGTGGTTTATCTGTTTTTGCCGGTGTAGGTGAGCGTACTCGTGAAGGCAATGACTTCTACCACGAAATGCAGGAAGCCAAAGTAATTGATACTGAAAATTTTA
Organism: uncultured Gammaproteobacteria bacterium; assembly: GCA_903844415.1. Lineage (GTDB taxonomy): Bacteria > Pseudomonadota > Gammaproteobacteria > Pseudomonadales > Pseudohongiellaceae > CAILUG01. Next base: position 1,884 of record CAIMTR010000309.1, on the reverse strand, counting down.
AAAACTCCAAAGTAGCAATGGTATACGGACAGATGAACGAGCCGCCGGGCAACCGTTTGCGAGTTGGTTTAACAGGACTAACCATGGCTGAAAAATTCCGTGACGAAGGCCGAGATGTTTTATTGTTTATCGATAATATTTATCGCTATACCTTGGCTGGTACAGAAGTGTCAGCCCTTTTGGGACGTATGCCGTCGGCAGTTGGTTATCAACCTACACTTGCAGAAGAGATGGGCGCTTTGCAGGAGCGCATTACCTCTACCAAAGCCGGTTCCATTACTTCAATTCAGGCAGTATACGTGCCTGCCGATGACTTGACCGACCCCTCCCCGGCGACGACATTTGCGCATCTTGATGCAACCGTAGTGTTATCGCGAAATATTGCACAACTAGGCATTTATCCAGCAATTGATCCTTTGGATTCAACGTCACGTCAGCTCGATCCATTGGTAATAGGCTTGGAGCATTACGAAACGGCGCGAGGCGTGCAATCAATATTGCAGCGCTATAAAGAGCTCAAAGACATCATTGCCATCCTAGGAATGGATGAGCTTTCGGAGGATGACAAGTTAGCGGTTAACCGCGCACGAAAAGTCGAACGCTTCTTTTCCCAGCCCTTTACTGTTGCAGAAGTGTTCACTGGTTCGCCTGGCAAATATGTTTCATTAAAAGATACCATCAGTGGTTTCAAGGGAATTCTTGCTGGAGATTACGATCATTTGCCAGAACAGGCCTTCTATATGGTGGGCGGCATTGAAGAAGTAGTAGAAAAAGCGGCCAAATTAACCAAATAAGATCAACGCAACATCTTTGCATTGAGAATTGAGAGACCCTGATCATGGCCATGACTATGCACTGCGATATAGCCAGCACGGAAGCACGTATTTTTTCCGGCCGAGTTGAAATTCTAGTTGCAACAGGGACTCTGGGAGATATGGGTATTTTGCCCGGCCATGCACCATTGTTAACAGCACTTATCCCGGGCCCTGTGCGTTTAATCACACAAGATGGTGAAGAGCAGATCTATTATGTTTCAGGAGGGTATCTGGAAGTGCAACCAGGGGTCGTCAATATCTTGGCAGATACCGCAATTCGTGCGGATGACATGGACGAAGTAGTTGCAGAACAAGCTAAACGAAATGCAGAAGAAGCCATCACCAATCGAGACGCGGCCTTTGAATACTCCAGAGCGGCCACCCAGCTGGCTGAAGCCGCCGCGCAAATCCGCACCATCCAGCAGTTACGCAAAAAAATGGGCGCTTGATGCCGGGATTAAAGCAGATCCAAAGACAAATCTAAAAAGGTGGCCGTAGCCGCCTTTTTTTTTGGTATTCTAACGACCCTGATTGGGCATGTAAGATTTCACTATGCACAAGATTAATGTAATCATTTTGGCAGCAGGCAAAGGAACCCGCATGTTTTCTGCCAAACCTAAAGTTTTGCATGAGATTGCAGGCCGCAGTCTTTTGCAGCACACCCTGGATACCGCAGCCGCGATAAATGCCAGCACTACACATATTGTAATTGGGCATGAGGCGGAACTAATTCGACAAGCTCTTACCGGTAAGCCGGTAGAGATTGTGTTACAAGAGCAGCAGCTTGGTACAGCTCATGCAGTACATCAAGCGCTCGAACAACTGGATAAAACAGCGATAGCACTGGTGCTGTATGCAGATGTGCCTTTAATTAAAACTGAAACTTTGCAACGCCTATTACAATGTGTAGATAAAAACAGTATGGCGGTTCTGACTTGTGTGGTGACTAACCCATTAGGTTTGGGACGAATATTGCGAGATAACGATCAGAATATCTGCGCCATCATTGAAGATAAAGAAACAACCGCTGAGCAAAAACAAATCAAAGAAATAAATACCGGAGTGATGG
>CAIMTR010000308.1 GCA_903844415.1 uncultured Gammaproteobacteria bacterium | reverse complement strand
TCACTACATTAAACAAAGCCGTGTTAGCATTGGTTTAGAATCAATTATAGCTATCAAAAATAATTAACAAACTATAAGGAGCTACACCATGACCAAAACTAAAATTCTCGTTCTTTATTACAGCATGTATGGCCACATCGAAACCCTGGCAAAAGCAGTAGCTGAAGGTGCTGGCAGTATTGATGGTGTGGAAGTGTCCATTAAACGTGTGCCAGATCTTGTGCCTGAAGAAGTCGCCCGCAAGGCCGGTGCCAAAATCGAACAAGCTGCACCGTTTGCAACTGTGGACGAATTGGCCAATTACGATGCCATTATTTTTGGTACGCCAACCCGCTTTGGTAACATGTGTGCACAGATGCGTAATTTTCTCGATCAAACGGGAGGCTTATGGATGAATGGCAGTTTGAATGGCAAGGTGGGTAGTGTATTTACTTCAACCGCTTCCCAGCATGGCGGTCATGAAACGACCATAACATCGTTTCATACTACTCTGTTGCATCATGGCATGATCATCGTCGGTTGCCCCTACTCCTGCCAGGCACTAATGAACATGAGTGAAATCACGGGCGGCTCGCCTTATGGGGCAGGGACTTTGACTGGTGGTGACGGTAGCCGTCAGCCATCGGAAAATGAACTCACGATTGCACGCTTTCAAGGCAGTCATGTTGCCAATGTGGCAAAAAAACAAGCAGTGTGAACACTGCTTTAACTCGCGTCTTGCCTTGGTTAAGGCAAGGCGCACATTCTTGAAGAGCAATTAACGTTGCCCCAGCACATTTTGCAATTTCAGATGCGCAGCACGAATTGCAATTTCAGTAGTTTCCCAACCAATACAGCCATCTGTAACTGACACTCCGTATTTTAACTGCGACAAATCCTGCGGAATATCTTGCCGTCCAAAATGAATATTACTTTCCAGCATCACACCGATGATGGACTTGTTGCCGGACACTATTTGATCGACAACATTGGCCAACACTGCAGGTTGAAGGGCAGGGTCCTTGCTGGAATTGGCATGGCTGCAATCGATCATGATATTTGTGGCAACGCCTGCCTTAATACATTGTTTTTCACAGACGGCTACGCTGGTGGCATCGTAGTTGGTTATGCCATTGCCGCCACGCAACACGATGTGGGCATGGGCATTGCCAGTGGTATGGATAATGGCAACTTTGCCTTCTGGGTCGATGCCAAGAAATCGATGGCCACTGGCCACTGCCTTGAGAGCATTAATGGCAACGTCGAGACCACCATCTGTGCCGTTTTTGAAACCGACAGGTGAACTTAATCCGCTCGACATTTCACGGTGTGTTTGTGATTCGGTAGTACGCGCGCCGATGGCAGACCAGGTGATAATGTCGTGTAAGTATTGTGGCGAGATAGGGTCGAGGGCTTCGGTAGATGTTGGTAGGCCCATGGCACTTAGCTTAAGTAATAACCTACGCCCTGTGTGTAATCCTTTTTCGATCTTAAAACTGTCATTCATTTCAGGGTCGTTGATCAGGCCTTTCCAGCCAATTGATGTACGCGGTTTTTCGAAATAAACCCGCATGACCAAAACCATGGTGTCTTGAACTTCATCAGCAAGTAATTTTAATTTCGTTGCGTATTCTAGGGCAGCATCTACATCGTGAATCGAGCAAGGACCTACAACCACAAACAGACGGTGATCTTTGCGATCAATGATATTGCGAATGATTTCGCGATTGTTACGTACGTTATCCTGTGTAACACCAAACAAAGGTAACCGTTGCTTAAGTGCTTCAGGCGTAATGAGCGGCTGATAGGCTGCTATATTTAAGTTTTCGGTGCTGTAATCTGACATGTACTTTGCCCAGTGTGGATAAAAATAAGCAGATTATAGGTGGCAAGCAAGCGAGTCATTTACTTGCAATCACTAAGGTGCTTTTTTGATTCAACTTATTACTGTTAACCAAAAGCTGACTCTAAAAATATAGGCTTTTCTTAGTAAAGATAACTGTAGACCTGAATTCAAACTGGTTTTACTGGAAACAGGTCTATCACACTCCTGTATAAATTAAGTTAATCAGAAGGTTAATGACAACCCGAATAAGGTCAAACCACCATGATTTCAAATGCAGTTGCCAGACTCAGCAAAGGATTACGACCGGGGGCGGGACGCCACTCGTGGGCTACAAAACCTTCATAACCCATATCTGCAATAGAACGAGCAATAAAACGATGGTTTAGCTCCTGGCTATCGTCAATTTCGTTGCGACTGGGCACACCAGCAACATGGATGTGACACACCTTGTCGAGATTGTCGCGTAGTGTGCGGACCACATCACCGTGCATGATCTGCACGTGATAGATGTCATAAACAATTTTGATGTTGGGTGAGCCAACCGCCGTGCAACTATCAAAACCCCAAAACACATAGTTGAACATCTGATC
>CAIMTR010000307.1 GCA_903844415.1 uncultured Gammaproteobacteria bacterium | reverse complement strand
TTCTTGACCGGTCTTCATATTGCAATTGATCCAGATCTATTAGTCTAAGGTGGTTTTTTGCCGATATCACGAGTTGGTTGAAAAGGGCGGCATTGCTTATTGTCTGCCTGCCACCAGATTTTCCACTACAGACGGATCAGCCAGCGTAGTCACATCCCCAAGACTGTCTAATTCATTGGCGGCAATCTTGCGCAAAATGCGCCGCATGATTTTTCCAGACCGGGTTTTCGGCAGACCAGGTGCCCACTGGATAACATCAGGTTTGGCGAATGCGCCGATTTCTTTTACCACCATAGAAATGAGTTCCTTACGCAACTCCTCGCTACCAATCGTGCCAACCATCAGGCTGACATAAGCATAGATGCCTTGCCCTTTGATGTTATGTGGATAACCAACCACGGCGGCTTCGGCAACAGCTGGATGCAACACTAGGGCACTTTCTATTTCAGCGGTACCTAGGCGATGTCCACTGACGTTAAGCACATCGTCCACGCGGCCTGTTATCCACCAGTAGCCGTCTGCGTCGCGGCGCGCACCATCACCGGTAAAATAGTAGCCGGGATACATTGAATAATAGGTGTCGATACAACGCTGATGATCGCCGTACACAGTTCTTATCTGACTAGGCCAGGATTGAGTAATGACGAGATTGCCGGAAGTTGCTCCGAACAAAATATTGCCTTGGGAATCTACTAGTTCCGGTAACACACCAAAAAAAGGCAGCGTGGCTGAACCGGGTTTGAGATCGGTTACGCCAGGTATGGGCGTAATCATGTGGCCACCGGTCTCGGTTTGCCACCAAGTGTCCATCACAGGGCAACGTGCATCACCTACAACATGGTAGTACCACTTCCACGCTTCAGGATTGATGGGTTCACCCACAGTACCGAGGATGCGCAGTGATTGGCGAGAGGTGCGTGTTACTGGAGTATCACCTTGCGCCATCAAAGCACGTATTGCAGTAGGTGCTGTATAAAACTGATTGACCTGATATTTGTCGATGATCTGCCAGTAGCGCGAGTAATCTGGATAAGTGGGCACGCCTTCAAACATCAGCGTAGTGGCACCATTGGCGAGTGGGCCGTAGACAATGTAGGTATGGCCGGTAACCCAGCCTACATCGGCGGCACACCAGTAAATATCACCCTCCTGATAATCAAACACGTATTTGTGGGTCATGGCGGCATGTAGTAGATATCCCGCTGTGGTGTGTAAGACTCCTTTGGGTTTTCCGGTGGAACCAGAGGTGTAAAGAATAAAAAGAGTGTCTTCGCTGTCCATCACGGCGGGTGGACATACACTGCTTTGGCTAGCAAGTGCTGTGTGATACCAAAGATCGCGAGTGTTATTCCAACTTACTGTGTTGCCTGTACGGCGCACTACCAACACAGTACTGACATTAGGACATTGAATCACTGCAGCATCAGTGTTGGCCTTTAATGGGATCAGCTTGCCGCCGCGCACGCCTTCATCAGCAGTAATCACCATGCGGCAATCAGCATCGAGAATACGATCTTTTAGGGACTCAGGTGAAAAACCACCGAACACTACCGAATGAATGGCACCAATTCGTGTGCAGGCTAGCATGGCAAACGCTGCTTCTGGCACCATGGGCATGTAAATACAAACGCGATCTCCTTTTTTTATACCACGGCTTAACAGCACATTCGCAAGTTTGCACACTTCAACATGTAATTGCTGATAAGTAATGCTGCGCTGCAAGCCGGGTTCATCACCTTCCCATAAGATTGCGATTTGCTGAGCACGGCGCGGCAAATGTCGATCGATGCAATTGTGGCTTACATTCAGTTTGCCGTTGATGAACCAGCGGATATCACCGGTGGCCATTTGGCAATCCTGTACAAGGTCAAAGGGTGCCAGCCAGTGTAAAAAATCGGTCGCCATGCGTGGCCAGAAAGTAGCAGGAGAATTTATGGATTCTTCATACAACGCTTGATATTGCGCTTGGTTCAGATGACTAAGGCGGGTGCTAGAAATATGCGCGGGGTAGATAAGTTGTTCAGACACGTGGCAAACCTCAGGTCACTTTTGTGATGAGTAGAGTTTGCTAGGGATTTAGTTTTATCACAAGAATTCAGTGAGGAATTCATGCTCCTCTACCGGTAAGAAGTTTATGCCGCCTGCACTGGAATGGTGTTACTGGTACGAATAACAAAATTGCCTTCGTCCAGATACAACAGCTTCGGTTTGTGATTTAAAAGTTCTACATCACTGTAGGCAGCATAGGCACAAATGATCACGCGATCACCCACGGCCGCTTTGTGGGCAGCTGCACCATTGATGGAAATAACTCGCGAGCCAGCCTCAGCCCGAATGGCGTAGGTTGTGAATCTTTCGCCGTTGTTGATGTTGTAGATTTGAATCTGTTCATATTCGCGTATGCCGGAAGAATCGAGCAAATTACTATCGATGGCACAAGAGCCGTCGTAGTCAAGCTCGGAATGAGTAACACGGGCGCGGTGTAACTTGGCTTTCAACATCTGGGTTTGCAAGGAGGGATTCCTATAGGCTTTCAACGGCAGGGTAGGCATTATCCCAAAAAACATGGGGGGGGAGCAAATTAGGCTTAAAAAAGCCGAAAGCATAGGCTGATAAGGCTTAATAAGTGGATTTAAATGAAGGGCACCTCCATGTTTTGTCTTTCTCCGCAACAACCGCGTCAGTTCTCTCAAAAAAAATCCTAGTTCCAGCAGGTGTTCTCAAGGTTTACCGCGCCTTCTACTGCGAGGGAGTCACGCAGCAGTTTTTGGTTTGGTGGACTTGGCTTTTGCCAATAAAAATTCAGACTCTGGGTCCACGACCAGACGTCCGACCATGGCTTGACGGCCCAATAACATGGGGTAGTTCATTTCCGATCTGTCAGTAAGGGTGAGTTTGATGTTCCAGATCTTTTTGCCCAAGGTGAGTTTGGTGTCTATCACCACTCTTCTTTGAGTATCGGCAGTTGCAGTTTTTACTTTTTTGGCGCCTTTGACTCTGCAGCTAATACGCACAGCAAGAGCAATGTTGTGAATCTCGGGTAACAAATCAAAACTGACCCATTTTTTGCCATCCTTGATGAACTCCTCAATGTTTTCGACGTGTAACGCCGAGGTGGCTGCACCGGTATCAACTCGCATATTCAGGCCGGTTATCCCCAGTTGCGGCAGATCACCAGTTTCCAGCGCTCCAACAGTTATTTTTTTGGCCAAGGTAGGGTCCTTCAATGTTAGTTGCATAGAGAGTGTAGCAATCTGGCAAGTCTTGCTGCGTTCTAATCAGCCTTTGCCCTTGGGTTTATTGGGCCCGGCTTTGCAGTCTATTTCGAGGTATTGAATTATTTTGCCCGCAACATCAATCCCTGTAGCCTGTTCGATGCCTTGCAGCCCCGGAGAAGAATTAACCTCGATTACTACCGGCCCATGAGATGAGCGAATGATGTCGACACCCGCCAGGTCGAGCCCCATCACAGCCGCTGCCCGCACTGCAAGACTGCGCTCCTCTGGACGCAACTTGATTTTTTCTGCCTTACCGCCCCGGTGCAAATTGGAGCGGTATTCACCCTTAGTCGCGGTACGTTGCATTGCAGCAATTACTTTGTCGCCCACAACCAAGCAGCGAATATCTGAACCGCCCGCTTCTTTGATAAATTCCTGCACCAGAAAATCTGTGCCGATGCCACGAAAAGCATTGATTAACGCCTCTGCGGCTTTATGAGTTTCGGCCAACAATACGCCAGTGCCATGGGTGCTGGCGGTTAATTTGAGGATCAGTGGTGGCCCGCCCACTGATTCAATAAGTTTATCTGTGGCGCGTGCCGAATGTGCATAACTTGTAATGGGTTGCCCTATGCCCTTGCGTGCCAGCAATTGATGAGCTCGCAATTTGTCTCGCGAACGCGTAATAGCAATGGATTCGTTGATGGAATATACGTTGGCAACTTCAAATTGTCTTAATACCGCACAGCCGTAGTTGGTAACCGAGGCGCCAATACGGGGAATTACCGCATCAAACTGCAAAGGTTCGACAAATTCGGCGGAGCGTTGGTAATAAACGGCAGGTTCATTAGCGGTAATGTTCATGTAACACTTGAGGACATCTATGACGCGTACATCATGCCCCCGATGCTTCGCAGCCTCCACCAGCCGTTTGGTCGAGTACAGGTTGCGATTACGGGACAGAATGCCAATTTTCATAGTAAATCCATACAACGAAGAGTTAAGAATTGATAACAAGGACAAATAGCTGGGGTGGGTAATTAAATGGTTATTTGTACAAAAATATTATCTATTAACCGGGTTGTGCCAGCATAAACGGCAGCGAGAATGATTAGGTCTGTGTCGCCTATGGATGCCAGATGCAGTGTACTGCGGTTGCAGATATGTACGTAGTCAGTTTTTAATCCGACCTTATTCAGTGTACCAGAGGCACGCGCTTCTATTTGGCGAAAATTGTGTTCGCCACCCATAATTTGTAATGCACTTTCTTGCAGGGTCGCAAACAAAGCAGCAGCATTGTTACGGTCTGTCGTGCTTAGATAAACATTGCGTGAACTCAAGGCTAGTCCAGAACTTTCCCGCATAGTAGCAATTCCGTACACCTGTAGGGGTATTTGCAAGTCGCTCACCATGGTGCTGATAAGATGAAATTGCTGATAATCCTTATAACCAAAAAATGCTTTATCCGGTTGGATTATGTTGAAAAGTTTGGCCACTACAGTACAAACACCATCAAAGTGGCCGGGGCGAGTATAGCCACAGTGCAGTGCAGAAAGTTCGGGTACAGAAATTTTGGTGTGTACGACTGTACCGTGCGGATAAATTTCAGTTGTAGTGGGGGCGTAAAGAACGTCGCAAGCGCTCTGCTCAAGATTTTTGATATCAGCTGCGAATGAACGCGGGTAGCGCGCCAGATCTTCATTTGGGCCAAATTGCAGCGGATTTACAAAAATTGTAGTGATTACTACATCACATTGCGCACGGGCTGTTGCCACCAGAGCTAGATGGCCTGCGTGCAAATTCCCCATTGTTGGTACGAGGCCAATAGTTTTTCCGTGCAGCTTATAAGCGGCAAGAGTGGCACGTAAGAGTGGCAACGAATCAAACAGCTGCATTTTAGTCATAACAATGTTCTGGGGCGGGGAACTTGCCATTTTTTACTGCGTTGACATAGGCAACAACGGCGCCTTGGATGCCGGCGGTGGATTCGGGCAGAAAGTTTTTGACGAAGCGTGGTGTGATGGGTGAAATTCCTAACACATCGTGCATTACCATAATCTGACCATCTACATCTTTACCAGCACCGATGCCAATTACTGGAATAGCAACACTTTCAGTAATGACTTTTGCCAATTTTTGCGGAATACATTCAAGCAGCAACACGCTGGCACCATAAGACTCCAATAATTTGGCTTCTTCGATGATGGTAGTGGCAGCATCAGGGTCGCGCCCCTGCACTCTGAAGCCACCAAGGCGATTGATTGACTGGGGAGTCAATCCCATGTGAGCGCATACCGGGATGCCACGTTCGGATAACAAACGTGTGGTTTCAGCAATCCAGGCACCTCCTTCAAGTTTTACCATTTGGGCGCCTGCGCGCATCAAGCGTGCGGCATTTTCTAGCGTTTGGGCAGGGGAGGCATAAGACATAAAAGGTAAGTCGGCGATGAGAAGTGCGCCCGCATTGCCACGTTTTACACACTGCATGTGATAAACCATGTCGTCCATGGTGACCGGGAGAGTGGAGTCATGGCCTTGTAATACCATGCCCAATGAATCTCCAACCAGCAATACTTCGGCACCAGCCGCGCACATTAGCTTAGCAAATAAAGCATCGTAGGCCGTGATACAGACAAATTTTTCGCGGCGGCGTTTCATTTCCTGGAGGGTGTATAACGTGACGGGATTTGTCATGGTTGTTTCCTGTTTTCCCTTATTCAAAGCAGACCAGGTCTGGGATTGAAATAATTTCGGCTACCTTTACGCATGGTGAGGATGTGGTTAACCAGTAACTGATAATCAGTCTCGTTATGAATAAAATCCACTTCGCTGCAATTGACCATCAAGAGAGTGCTCTTGTTGTAGTAATGGAAAAAATTGGTGTAGGCAGAAATCAGATTTTCCAGGTAACTTTCTTCGATCAGCAGTTCTGCTGCAATGCCACGATTCTGAATGCGCTGCATTAATACTTCGACCGGTGCTTGCAAATAAATAACCAGATCGGGTACCGGCGCATCGATAGTCAGATGTGCATACACATTCTCATACAATTTAAACTCGTCGGCATCTAAGTTTTGGCGTGCAAACAAGCGATCTTTTTCCATCAGGAAATCAGCCACCCGGACCGGTTCAAACATGTCATCTTGGCGCAAGCTCTGCATTTGTCCTGCGCGTTGAAACAGAAAAAATAATTGCGTAGCCAGGGCCAGTTGCCTGGGGTTGTGATAGAAGCGATCCAGAAAGGGATTATCTTCACTTTTTTCTAATAAAATTTCGTAATTGAAACTTTCAGCGAGGCGTTTTGCTAGGCTGGTTTTACCTACGCCTATTGGCCCTTCCACAGCAATGTAACGAGGTATGTCTTTACCTGTATGGTTAATAATGGAATGACTGACCGGGGCAAGATCGGACACGATTAATCAGCTCCTATAATCGGAGTGGTAGGTTTTGGATTGCGGGATTTTACTCTGCGGCGTCGTGGTTTTGCATGTGGTTCATCACTGTCGAGATGGGATTGTAATTGTGCTTGAAGCTCCGGATTGGCAGTTTGGTATTGGGTCCACCACTGGCCGAGTCCATCAAGATTCTCTCCTGCATCTTCACGCAACAGAAGAAAGTCATAAGCAGCACGGAAACGTTTGTTACCGAGCATAAGTTCGGCCCGCTTCCCGCGCCGATTGGGTAGTTTTAATTGCATATCCCAGATTTCGCGCATTGGCATGCTGAATCGACGTGGGATCGAAATTCGTTCCAACTGATGTGACAGTATCATTTGCGCTGCATCATTCATTGCCATGGCTGGTGGTGTTCCCGCAGTTTGATTGGTGCGCATCTGCATCTGCAGGGCTGGCCACAAAATCACGGCCAGCAGAAATGCAGGAGTCACACTTTTGTCATCATTGATACGCGCATCGGTACTGACAAAAGCACTAAGCAATAAGCGCTGGTAATGGCCGTCATCTTTCGACAAGGCAGCACCAGCGCCAGGAAAGAGCACAGAAAAAACTCCATATTTTTGTAACATTAAAAAAGTCTTTTCACCGTGTCCGGAAAAAAATAGTTTCATGAATTCATCAAAAAGCCGAGCCGCGGACACCGATTCCAGTAAGCGCGCACAGGGGCGCAGTGGTGCTTCGGTTGCTGCTTCGATGGTGAAGTTGAGTTTCGCAGCCAAGCGAATTGCACGTAACACACGGACAGGATCTTCGCGGTAACGTTGCTCGGGATCTCCAATCATGCGTAAACAGCGCAGATCCACATCGGTAATGCCATTTACGTAATCGTAGACTTCAAAATTGCGCACGGTGTAGTAGAGTGCGTTGGCAGTAAAATCACGACGCAATACATCAGCCTCTATGTTGCCATAGACATTGTCGCGCAGGATCATGCCGCTGGCAGAATGTACGGAATCAAGGTGTGTGTCATGCCTTGATACGCGTTCTTCGACAATTTCGACATTGTCACCCGTCACGGCACGGAAGGTAGATACTTCAAGAATTTCCCTGCCAAAGTGCACATGCACAATACGAAAGCGACGGCCAATAATGCGCGAGTTACGAAAAACTGCTCTGATTTGCTCCGGAGTAGCATCGGTGGCAATGTCAAAATCTTTGGGAGTGAGTCCGAGCAGTAAATCGCGCACCCCACCACCCACGATAAACGCCTGAAAACCGGCCGCATTCAAGGCATACAGCACTTTAAGGCAGTTAGGACTGATTTGTTGCCTGGAAATACCATGTTCGGCCCGACTCAAGATGGTCAAAGATGGAGAATTGGCAATGGGTGTAACTGTAGGAGTTGACGCGGTGATAGGTGATACCTTGCTGTCTTTAAGGTTGACGATGGTGACATTCTATCTAGACCCGGCCGTGCTTAACAGCATGTTGACCTATTACGCCGGTAGTGTATGTGGAAGCTCATCCTCATAGAAGAATCTTGAAGATTAAGGAGCAGGCAGCTAGTTCTTTTATTATTTGCGAAGGATCTGCATCATAAAAAGATGCCGATTATGCTTGTTTCCCGGTTTGTAAGCTCAGGATTTTTGGGGGCTTTCACCTTACCGAGCCGTTCTCGCCAACGTATTTAACAAGCTGCTACGCAGATATAAAACGAGGCTGCCAAAAACAGAAAACCCGGAAAGGCGAGCCTTTCCGGGTTGATCAAGCGAGCAGTAATTATTGTGTTTTTCTACTCGGTATCAATGCTATGACATATTTTAAAAGGTCTATGACCATATTGTAGGGAACCCCCTTGTCGAACCGAACCAAATTGCGCCACTGCCGCTGATTCTCAGTCTATTCAGTGAACTCCGCCGCGAGCGACGTTAAAAAGGTGTCGTAAGTGCCTCTGTCTCTATTTTTATAATTTTAGTATTTTTGTTGTTGGTACAGCGCACAAAAATATTTATACACTATTTATTCTAAAAATTCAAAAAAGATAAATTTATA
>CAIMTR010000306.1 GCA_903844415.1 uncultured Gammaproteobacteria bacterium | reverse complement strand
TGACAGCACGTCCAGATATGCAGCTAGTGGACCACCTGTTTTTTGGGAATACTGGGTATCGCGGTCAGTAAAAAAGCCATCGTTGGAAAAAACCATATTGCCAGAAGTTTTTATATTGCCAACAAACGGCTGGCGCGAAAACTGAAAATAAGTGTCTTGGGTTCCGCACGAACTGATATTGCCTGTTTTATTGGAGTCTAAGGTGATTGTAAGATGGGGGGTGGATGCGGTTGAATTGTAAGAAAAATCAGATATCTGAATCACACTTTGTCCATCATCTATCCAAGAGTCTAAAGCTGAGCAGTCTCCGAATAAACCATTGAAGACAAACATGCCAAGGCCAGGGGCATGGATGCCGGCTCCTAGTGCTGTGAGCAAATCCGGATTTGGATTTGGTATTGTTAGTGTAACAGTAGAACTACTAGGATTAGCCTGGGTCACAGTGCCCTTAATAAGAGAAGTGACGCCAGCGGATGTTGTTGTTGTTATTATTGAGGTATCAGTGGGAGAGAAAATGGTGAAGGTGTTAGTTGGATTAGCTGGAGTTCCGCTAGAATTAGCGCTTGTTGTCAATCTTAGAGCTGGTATACTAGGAGCCGCAATATGGGGTGGCTGAGTTGGATTAGTTGGGTAAGGAACGCTCACAAAGGTAACGTCATAGTACGATGCATTAATTCCAGCAGGGTCGGACTGATTGCCCCAAATCTTCAGGTCCTTGGCTGCGGAACTGAACAGTGTCTTGAGATCCGAGTCGAACACAGTATTCAGTTCGCTACCAACATTCGTTTCAAGATAATGACTCGGGGCCAGAATGCCAGCAACTTGTGGATTCGCTGATGAAGGAAAATTGAAAGCAAGAGGAGCCATCTTCAAATCGCGATACGGGCTACTTGCGGCTGCGGGAAAGAAATCTTCGAATGCTAAAAGAATACTCTCGCGAGATGCTGAGCCATCTGGTTGACTATGAATCGAGCAGATCGTTTGCCCAAAAATGACGTTGTGATATGTGTTGGAGGTGGGAAGTAGATCTGAAGCAGATGCTTGCCAAGCCATGGTCATTGGAAACTGGAAAGCATCTACTTGCTGAACGTCGAACGTGGCGTTCGACGCGATTAAGTACCCTGGGGTGGGACCAACAGGAGTGTCATAAGTCGGGCTAGGTACCGTAAACTCAATAAATGTAATCGGTCCTGTTGTGGTAATTGTGGGTGGTGCGGGTTGTGTACCGATAGCAATTTGTGGAAGGTTGGTGCTGTTTAATGGCAACACGAAGAAGTATATACGTGCGCCACCGAGTCCCACATTCGGATCGAGTAATATAGTTGTTGAGTCGTTGATCTGGTTTACCGGATAATAAACGGAATTTGTAGGAACAGGAACAAAGTGCATAGGAGTAGTGGTAACATCAAGCCAATAAGGTGCTGTAGTACCCGGGGTCGTACCACTACCCGTGGCCATACCCATGGCATAAATGCCATATCCAGTTGCGGAGGCGCCGGCGCGAGCGGCACTTAATCCTGACAGGTCACTGAAATTGATTGTGTAGGGCTTTGATGAGTTTGTCATCGAGATTGGCATGCCCGCTTTTATTGTAAATGGTGCTGCATTGGGAATAGATGACTTCAATGCTTTGCAATCTATAAAGGTGGTTGAATCTGTAGAAGTGTAAGAGACGAGAATTTTAGTCGACGTTGGGGTGAAGTCAGCTGCAACTATTAAATTGCCACCATTTGGATCAAATCCTGCCGTTGACAGAACTGTTAAGTTAAAAGGCTTCGTACTTGTGTTTGCTGGGGTCACGGTTATAGAAGAAGGATTATTCGAAACAGTATTCCCTTTCGCTGGTGCCGTACATTCGATTGCTTGAGATCCATTATTAAATGGTTGCTCTGGAAATAATCCGTTGTAGCTCACCGGGATAGAACCTGTAATCCCTACAAGTTTGCAACCAGTGAGGAGGCAACATTGAGAGTCCGTACAATTTGGTGTTGGTGATGGTGTTACTCCAGTATAAGAGAAAATCATGATGATT
>CAIMTR010000305.1 GCA_903844415.1 uncultured Gammaproteobacteria bacterium | reverse complement strand
CGAAGTGAAAATTCAAGTTGATCCCTGGCCTTGGCAAAATCTCCCACTGTGATGAAATATTCTGCTCTTGCGAGATGTACTTCACTTATGTTTCCAGCTAACCCTTGGACCTCGGCAAGGTCATACCAAAGTTGCATGTCATTTGGATACTTAATCGCGTGTTTTTTTAGCACTTCAGCTGCTAATTGAAAATGGCCTGCTTTGGTTAGTGTTGTTGCATAGGACATTGTGAGCGGGTGATTATCTGGATTTATGCTCAAGCTATTTTCCAGAATTGAAATTGCGCGAGGAAAATTTTCGGCAGCAACAAAAATATCTGCAGACAGCATTTGATATGTGATACGGCTAGGCTCACTGCGTAACAATTCGTCCAGACTTTCCCCAGCTTGTACAAATTGTCCTAATTTCAATTGAGCTAATGCCATTCCATATCGTGCTGCTGTGGCGGCAACACCATTAAGTTGATTGAGATCACGTTTGCGAGTTTCAATTTCAACCTGCGGATTAACGGCATAATGAATTAATACTCGTTGACGCATCAGTTGAAACTCGATGTTTTCGACGCGCTCATTAGCAGGATAATTGTTTGCCCTATTGCTGCTGTCTGCAATTCGATTTTCATCCAATGGGTGAGTAGAAAGAAATTCTGGCAAACGCTGGGAAAAATTGTGGGAACTCAACATGTGTTCAAACATGCTGGACATATCTTCTGGGTTAAATCCTGCACTATAAAGATTGCGTATTCCTATTCTATCGGCTTCTTCTTCATTACTACGGCTAAAGCGCATTTGGTTATTTATACCGACAGCTTGAGTTGTCAACAAGGCAGCTTGGCCGGCATCGCCGCCAACAGTTGCTGCAATAATAAGGCTAGCAAGTAGGCCCGCCATATTGGGAATTGTGCTATTGCGAGACTGTTCCAGGTTCCTTGCGTAGTGGCGCTGGCTTATATGAGCAAGTTCATGCGCAAGAACTGATGCAAACTCACCTTCGGTTTCCGCATAACTAAAGAGGCCTGCGTTTACTCCCACTATACCCCCAGGAGCAGCAAAGGCATTTAGTACTTCATTATCTATAAGAATGAAGTCAAGACGATGGTCAGTCAGTTCGCTGGTAGCCGCCAGTTTGTAAGTCAGACTGGCAATATATTCTGCTATTAAAGGATCATTGAGTGCTAGGGTTTGACCGCGAACCGATCTTAGAAATTCTCTGCCAAAATCATATTCCTGTTGTGTGGATATGACACCGGAAACAGAATCACCCAGCACAGGCAGGTTAACCTGGGCAATTAGTGGGCTGGAAGTTAGTGGCAGCAACAGCGACAAGTTAAAAACTTGCTGCAAAATATTAATTACTTTCATCCAAGTTTTCCTGAATAGGACATACTTATTTAGACTCCTAACATAATACAGATTATTCCTACGTATAACTCGGAATTTAAGGCTTAGCTTGCTAGAATGAACTTATGACAAACTACTTCGATTTGGAACTCGACCTATGCGGTCTCACTTGTCCAATGCCACTGCTTAAAACCAAACAAGCACTAAACCGATTGGAATCAGGTAAAGTAATAAAAGTGATGGCAACAGACCCTGCGTCTGAGCGCGATTTCATCATTTTTTCCCAACAGAGTGGTATCAAATTACTGCATAAAGAAAAGTTGGCAGATAAATTCAGTTACTGGTTGCAGAAACCCTAAATCTTACAAGATTTTCGTACACAGCCGCTATTCAATTCCACATAAGGCAAAATTATGATTAAAGTTTTTAATGGCTTTTACGAACGTTATTTTTCAGAGGAAGAAGCAATTATTTTTACACTGCTGCTGGTGATTTTTTTCACTGTCATGATGACTTTGGGCAGTATTATTGCGCCATTGTTGTGGAGTTTGGTACTAACTTTCCTATTGCAAGGGTTGGTTTCCTCTCTAGAAAAATTACACATGCATCACAGAATGGCAGTCTATCTGGTCTACTTTATGTTCGTCGGTCTTACTGTCCTCACCATGTTTGTGTTCTTGCCTTTTGCTTGGAATCGCATCATTTTTTTTATAAACGACATGCCTATTGTAATGGAACAGTCGCGAGCTTTATTGATGTTGTTGCCAGAAAATTACCCTGAAGTATTCACCGCTGATCAAGTTCAACTTTGGTTAAATTCTATCCAGCAGGAAGTGGGATTGATAGCTAAAAATATTTTTTCATATTCCTTTTCCAGTGTTCCCCTCATAGCTTCTGTGATGGTTTATCTGGTACTTGTCCCTATCATGGTGTTCTTCATGTTGAAGGATTCTGAGAAACTGTTGAATTGGTTTGAAAGCTGGTTGCCAGAAAAACGTCCAGTAATGGCTCAGATATGGCACGAAATGATCGATCAGCTCGGCAATTATATTAGAGGGAAGGCCTTGCAGATGATAATAATGGGTATTGCAAGTTTTTCTGTTTTTACCTTGTTGGGATTAAACTATTCATTATTGTTGTCAGTATTGATTGGACTGTCAGTTATTGTCCCTTTTTTGGGAGCAACTTTTATAATTGTGCCAATTTTTTTGGTAGGATTTTTTCAATGGGGATTTAGTGCTGATCTTTATCAGGT
>CAIMTR010000304.1 GCA_903844415.1 uncultured Gammaproteobacteria bacterium | reverse complement strand
CTGCGCCGTAATGGCACTATTACCAACGACGACTATTTTTTTGTTTCCTTTGATCCGTTCAATAACCAGCGTGGTGGGTATTTTTTTGGCGTTAATCCCAATGGTGTCCATCAGGACGGGCTATATCGAAACATCTCAGAGTTTTATGGTGACTGGGACAGTATCTATTATGTAGAAACAACCACCGTTGCCGACGGCTGGATTGCAGAATACAAAATACCTTTCAAATCTGTTTCTTTTGATCCCAACTCCGACACTTGGGGAATGAATTTTTCGCGCAAGGTTCAAAGTCGTAACGAACAGATGACTTGGGTAAGTAATAATCGACGCTTTGATCCTAGTAGCGCGGGAAAAGCAACCGGCCTAACCGGACTCGATCAAGGGTTGGGGCTGGATATAGTCCCTTCCGTCAGTGTCAAAAAAGAACGCACCTATACACCTGGTCTCAGTGAAAGCATTTTTGAACCCTCGGTGGATGTGTTTTACAAAATTACGTCGGCACTTAATGGCTCGCTGACGCTCAATACTGACTTCTCTGCTACCGAAGTGGATGATCGCCAAGTAAATCTCACCCGCTTCAGTTTATTTTTTCCTGAAAAACGCGACTTTTTTTTAAGGGATGCAGATATTTTCGAGTTTGGACGCCTCAGTCAAAATGGCCGTCCCTTCTTTTCTCGCAAAATTGGACTTGGTACTAACGGCCAAGAAATCGGGCTAATTGGCGGCGCCAAAATAAGCGGTCGTATTGGCGATTGGGAAATTGGTGCCCTATCGATACGGCAAGATGAAAGTACTGGTCTAGCCGCCGACACACTCAATGTCGTACGCATAAAAACTGGGATCATGGCTGAATCGACCATTGGCGCCATTTTTACTCAGGGTGATCCCACCTCCAATCTCAACAGTACCTTAGCCGGTGTTGATTTTTTGTATCGTAACACCACAATCGGCAACGGCCGTATATTTGAAGTGTCGAGCTGGTATCAGCAAACCAGCACCCAGGGCATCGCCAGCGATGATGGCGCGGCCGGACTAAGTATATTTTTGCCCAGCACCGAGGGTTTAAGTGGTGGCGTGTCCACTAAACGCTACGAAAACAATTTTAAACCAGCACTTGGTTTTGCCAACCGGGTAGGTGTGGACGAATACACTGGCGAACTTAACTACATGTATCGACCCGGGACAGGCTTTTGGCAGTCTATGAATTTTGCACTTAACGGAGAACGATTCAATGACCTGAAAGGAAATTTGCAATCGGAAAAAGTCACCATCACTCCGCTAGAATTAATGAGCAACACTGGTGACACACTTTTTATTCGTTCCAACTTTAACAAAGAGATATTAACCACCCCTTTCAAAATATATCCAGGCGTAGTCATTCCGGTAGGAGCTTACGAATTTGACAATCATGGTGTAGAACTGGGTAGTGCAGCCTTTCGTCCATTGGCAGGAAAAATAGCGTTTGTGCAGGGCAGTTTTTATGGAGGCGAACAGACACGTGTGTTTGGTAGTATGGCGTGGCAAGCCTCTATAAATATTCGCAGTACTGTTGGCTTCAACATTAGCGATGTAACTTTACCGCAAGGAAAATTTACCACGCGCGTACTGTCGGCAGGCTTGGACTATGTGTTCTCGTCCACCCTGTCACTAGTTAACCTGCTGCAATACGACAATGTCAGCGAGATCGCCGGGTTTAATATCCGTCTGAATTGGATACCAGAAGAAGGTCAGGAATTTTTCTTTGTGATCAATCACAACATGGAAGATTTTAATAGGGACAATCGCTTTGAATCTAATTTCACTAGTGCTACAGCGAAGTTCAGTTATACCTTTAGATATTGAGAGATTATAAGGACACCTCTGCGGAGTTGTCCTTATAAGCCAGCGATCTTACCTTCTAGCCCCCTATCGGCCCGCCGCCAATTTTGGTGATGACCACTACTGCCGGGCGTGGTGGCAAGGCTGGATCAAAATCAGGCCAGCGATGGGCAGGCGCATCAAAGGTGCTGCCGGTACCTGCAGCGGGATGCTGCACAGCGCAAAACAAACTGCTGTTATCGGGAGTAAAAAACGGACCGCATAATTCTGCGCCCTGCGGTGTGCGCAGAAAACGTTTAGTGAGACCGCGCTGCTCACCTTCCACTGCTGCTGCCCATAGGCCTTCAGCAATGCCACTGTCTTCTGCGCCATCGGTGGCTATCCAAATATTGCCCAGCGTGTCGAAAGCACAATTGTCAGGGCACGATAGCCAGCCATTAGGTGTCGTATCGGGATGATAAGAAGTGGCAATGTCGGTTGCAGGATTGCCCGCCAACAGAAATAGTTCCCACTGAAATATTTCCTGGTTGTGATCGCCATCGGCAGGCCACAACTCTACGATTTGCCCATGACCATTGGCAGCGCGCGGATTGGCAGCATCGACTTGTGCTGCGGTGCGCCGCGTATTATTAGTCAACATTACATACACTTTGCCGTTGGTTGGATTTATGTCCACATCTTCGGGTCGATCCATTTTGGTTGCGCCCAGCAGATCTCCCGCCTTACGGGTGTCTAACAACACGTCAGCCTGAGAGTTAAAACCATTGGCGGCAGTCAGTGGACCAACGCCATACAATAGCGGTATCCAATTAAGTGTGCCGTCGTCATTAAAACGCGCCACCGACAAGGTACCCGTGTCGAGTAAATCAAGATTCGCTGTTCTGTTGTTGGGTTGATAACGACCGTCGCTGACAAATTTGTAGATATATTCAAATTGAGAATCGTCACCGGTATACGCCACCACTCGACCATCAGTATTAATATGCAAGTTACAGCCTTCGTGTTTAAAGCGGCCCAATGCAGTGCGTTTTTTAGGAATTGAAGCTGGATCATAAGGATCAATTTCCACAATCCAGCCCAAATGTAATGCTGACTGTGGATTGCGATTGAGATCCCATTGTTCGTAGTGGCTGCCCCAACTCTTCCGATTGAGCGTCATACCAAAACGGGTGTAGTTTTCCACCTCATCGGTTGTAGCAATATCCCCAGAGAAGAATGCATCTATATTTTCTTCGCCACTTAGAATGGTGCCCCAAGGTGTCACGCCTCCAGCACAATTGCCGCAGGTGCCCCCGGTCTTAAACCCGTCAGCTGATTGTTGGGCAAATAAACGTGGGCTGCCTGCCGCAGGGCCAGACAGCAGCATAGGCGTAAGTGGCGTTATGCGGCGGTTATAAATCGAATCCTTGACCACTGCCCATTGCCCTGCTTCCATTGCAATCTCCACCACACTCATACCCAAACTGGCGATATCCACATCGGTCTGTTCCTTACTCAGTTTTGCAGCTGCTGGTGCGTCCGCAAACATTAGTTCAGGAGCAGAAGCCTCATGGTTTACCACCAACAAGCCATGTGTGGAACTGCCAGAACCGTAAGGCAGCGGCACAAAACCAACAAAATCATTGTTATAACCAAAGCGTTGTTCCTGACTTGCCCTGCTTTGCTGGTGTGGATCAAAAGCGGAAGCCGTGGCAAAAATGGGATCGCCCCACCGTAGCAGCACCTGATGTTGATAGCCGGGGGCAACCGTGAAATGTTGATCAAGCCCTTGGGGGAGTTCAGTAAAAGTCAGCGCAGACGGTGTGATTTGCTGTGCGGCAAATACGGCGCTGCCAGCAGAAAATAGTGGTAAGGTTCCCAGCACAGAGCCAACCTGCAACAGCTCGCGACGACTGCAGCGACGTTCCAAGATGTGCTGAAATTCCGGATTGGTTGAAGAATTGTTGATTAGAGTATCTGGGTCGGATTGGTTGGAGAAAGGCATAAGGGCTCTCGAACAATGGGATTTGGTATTTCACATTTAATTATAGGTATATTAAATTAAGCAATGATAAATAAATTGCATGGTATTGTTTAAGGCCAAAAAGTAGCCGCTTCGTGTAAAATCATAGCCTTCCCACCGCACAGTGCCCCACCATGAATCTCAAGCAGTACCTCGAAACCTCCATCAGCGCAGTATTGTGCAAAATCAGCGGCGAAACCACCTGCCAGGCGTTGATATCGTATGCCAAAAATCCTCAATTTGGTGACTATCAAGCCAATGGTGTTATGGCGCTAGCAAAACGCATAGGCCGTAATCCTCGTGAACTGGGCGCCGCAGTACTTAAGGAACTTAACTTAGGCCCAGTAGTGGGAAAACTGGAATTAGCCGGCCCCGGCTTTATCAATATCTTTATCGACCCGCAGTTTCTGTGTGTACAAATGAACAATAGCAGTCACAACCGCTTGGTTGCACTTGCTCCAAATCCGAACACTGTGGTGATCGACTACTCTTCTCCTAATCTTGCCAAGGAAATGCACGTAGGCCATTTACGTGGCACCATCATCGGTGATGCCATTGCTCGCACCTTGAACTATCTCGGACACAAACTGATTCGTCATAATCATTTCGGTGACTGGGGCACACAGTTCGGTATGTTAATTACGTATATGCAGGAACTGCCCGGGGGTGCCGAACTAAATACCCAGCTCGCTGACCTAGAAAGTTTCTACCGCGCCGCCAAACAACGCTTCGATGCGGAACCAGCTTTTGCCGAAACAGCACGGCAAAACGTGGTCCGGTTACAAGCAAGTGATCCTGACTGCTTGGTTATGTGGCAAAATTTTATCAAAGTGTCTATTACCCACTGCCAGCAACTGTACCAGCGCCTCAACATTACCCTTACCGAGCAAGATGTAGTGCCGGAAAGTTTTTACAATAAGCGTCTAGAATCTGTAATTACCACCCTTAAATCGCGTGGTCTGCTCACCGAATCAGCAGGTGCTCTGTGCGTATTTCTGGAAGGTTTCAAAACCCGTGAAGGCGAACCCCAACCTCTCATCGTGCAGAAATCAGGCGGTGGTTTTTTGTATGCCACCACCGACCTTGCTGCGGTGGCTTATCGCTGTCAGGAACTGCAGGCGGACCGTATTCTGTATGTAGTGGATGCCCGGCAGAGTTTGCATTTTCAGCAAGTGTTTGCCGCAGCCAGACTCTCTGGTTTAGCAGCGTCCTCCTGTTCGCTGGAACATCTGAGCTATGGCACGATGATGGGCAAAGATGGAAAACCCTTCAAAACCCGTAGCGGAGATACCATCAAGCTGATTGATCTGTGCGAAGAAAGTGTGGAACGTGCCTTCGCTTTGGTGACCAGCAAAAACCCAGACTTGCCTGAACACGACCGTAAAAAAATCGCCAATGTGGTAGGCATTGCCGCAGTTAAATACGCAGACCTGTGCAAAAATCGCAACAGCGATTATATATTTGACTGGGACAGCATGCTGTCTTTCGAGGGCAACACCGCACCCTACTTGCTTTACGCCTACGCACGTATCCGCAGTATATTCAGGAAAGCAGCTTTCAATCCGGATACTAATAACTACACCATTACTCTCAACGCGCCGGCTGAAATTATGCTCGCACTTAAACTGCTGCAATTTACCGAAACAGTAGAAACATTAGCGCAAGATTGCCTGCCTAATCAGCTGTGTCTCTATCTGTACGAATTGGCTGGCGTTTACATGAAGTTTTATGAATCCTGCCCGGTACTTAAAGCCGAAGGCGCGGAACGTGAGTCACGTCTGGGTTTATGCCATGTGACGGCAAGAACATTACACCAAGGTCTAGAATTACTTGGAATTTCCACATTGGAGCAAATGTAGCTTTGTCTGAATTTGTGGCGAGTTGTTATAATTAGAACCTGTTGTTAGCTTTTATTTCTGAACTGGATCCCTTATGTCTGCTAAACCCACCATCATATATACCTTGACCGACGAAGCCCCTGCGCTTGCTACATATTCATTTCTGCCTATTATCCAAGCATTTACAGCCAGCTCAGGCATAAATATTGAAACGCGCGATATCTCCCTGGCTGCACGTATTCTTGCTGTATTTCCAGACATCCTGAGCCCGGCGCAAAAACAACATGACGCCTTGGCCGAGTTGGGAGAATTGGCTACTACACCGGCTGCCAACATTATTAAGCTACCCAACATTAGTGCATCTTTGCCACAGTTGAACGCAACCGTAAAAGAACTCCAGGAAAAAGGCTATCCAATACCAGACTATCCTGAAGTGCCCAATACTCCCGCTGAAAAAGATATCAAGGCCCGCTACGATAAAGTAAAAGGCAGCGCAGTGAATCCGGTTCTGCGTGAAGGAAATTCTGATCGCAGAGCGCCAGGTGCTGTTAAACAGTATGCCCGCAAAAATCCCCACTCAATGGGACTTTGGTCGGCTACTTCGACTACCCATGTCGCACACATGAGTGACGGTGATTTTTATAGCAGTGAGATTTCGCTGACCTTGAGCAAGGCTGACAGTTTTAAAATTGAATTTGTGGATGTCAACGGCAGCATCACTGAACTTAAAAAAGCAGCACCTTTGTTGAAAGATGAAATAATTGATGCATCCGTGATGCGCGCGGCTGCCCTGCGCTCTTTTCTAGAAACCCAAATGCAAGATGCCTTAACCAAGGGCTTATTATTGTCGGTGCATCTAAAAGCTACCATGATGAAAGTATCGGACCCTATTCTTTTTGGTCATGCAGTGTCCGTATATTTTGCGGATGTATTCAGCAAACATGCCGAAATCTTTAAAATTCTGGGAGTAAATCCCAACAATGGATTTGGCGAAATACTGGGGCAAATAGCCACCTTGCCCAGCGCCAAACGTAGCGAAATTGAAGCTGATATAGCCTTGTGTTACAGCAAACGACCTCCACTGGCGATGGTCAATTCCGATAAAGGCATCACCAACTTACATGTTCCAAGTGATGTCATTATTGATGCATCTATGCCTGCAGCCATTCGTGCGTCCGGCAAAATGTATGGCACCGATGGCAAACTCTACGATACCAAAGCCATCATTCCAGACCGTTGTTATGCGGGTGTTTATCAAGCCACTATCGATTTTTGCAAACAACATGGTGCGTTTAATCCTGTCACCATGGGCAGTGTTAGCAATGTGGGATTGATGGCGCAAGCTGCCGAAGAATACGGTTCGCACGATAAAACTTTTGAAATAACAGCCAAAGGCATTATTCGTGTGGTGAACTCCACAGGTGAAGTATTGTTACAACACGCTGTCGACCAAGGTGATATCTGGCGTATGTGTCAGGTTAAAGATGCACCTATTCAAGACTGGGTAAAACTAGCAGTTAATCGGGCCCGCCTCTCCAATACTCCTGCTGTATTTTGGCTTGATGATAACCGGGCTCACGACCGCGCACTAATTATCAAAGTGCAGCAGTACCTGTTACAGCACGACACCAAAGGCCTAGCAATTTCTATAATGACGCCAGTGGCAGCAACCTTATTTTCCTGCCAACGCTTGCTGGAAGGAAAAGATACAATTTCAGTAACTGGCAATGTTTTGCGCGATTATTTGACTGATTTGTTTCCTATTCTGGAAGTTGGAACCAGCGCTAAGATGTTATCGATTGTGCCATTGATGAATGGCGGTGGCATGTTTGAAACCGGTGCCGGTGGCTCTGCGCCAAAACATGTACAACAGTTTTTGGAAGAGAATCACTTACGATGGGATTCGCTGGGAGAATTTCTGGCCTTGGCCGCATCCCTTGAACATCTAGGTAATAACACCGGCAATAAATCCGCACCTATTTTGGCGCAGACACTGGATCAGGCCACTGGTGTGTTTCTTGATAAAAATAAATCGCCTATGCGTGACGCTGGCGAACTGGATAATCGTGGCAGCCACTTCTATATTGCACTGTACTGGGCACAAGCGTTGGCAACACAAACCCAAGATCTATTGTTACAAGAGCAGTTCAACACTGTTGCGGCAACACTGCTTAAGAATGAACAAAAAATTGTGAATGAACTTAATTCAGTACAAGGAGTTAAAGTAGATGTTGGCGGATACTACAAGCCAGATCCAATCTTATGCAACAAACTGATGAAGCCAAGTACAACGTTCAATAACATACTCAGGGATATCTAAGTGATGGTTGAGCAGGGTTGGCGTGCCACCACCCTGCTGCGTTACTTAATTGTTTAAGCAGATGTCTCTTTTGTAAATATTCTTGGGGCGTCTGCGTAACGCCCTCAAGAAAAAGCCAAGCCTGAGTCTTACT
>CAIMTR010000303.1 GCA_903844415.1 uncultured Gammaproteobacteria bacterium | reverse complement strand
CAACACAGGCAATCAGAGCGGCGCTCTGCTGGCACTCAACGAAGGTGAATGGGTAAGACTGACCGTGCCTTACCCACTCGGTTTTTACACCAAGTGGCTGGACGGCCGCATCGACGACCCTTCTACTGGCTGGAAAGGCAGAGGCTTGTGGAGCACTTACAGTAGTCGCGCGCCCTTCCATATGGAAACTGGCAAAGGTACCACACCAAAAGTTTATCACTTTCAGTTGCGACCTGACCCCTTGGCCAATTAAGAATACCCTGGCTTTTTTCTTCACGACTAAAGCCAGGGCTCATTGAAATGGCAATAATTTTATTACTTAGTGAGTGATTCAATTATCGTCAGATTGATTATTTTTTATCTCACTAAACAGTTTTGACCACCGTTACAGCTTTCGGAGCTGCACCTTTCAACACCACCACCAGCGGCACCAGCGCGAGTACCAGCCACGCCATCAGTTTAAAATCATTGATATATGCTATAGACAAGGCTTGGCGCGTTATTTCGCCATCGATCATCGCCAGCACCGCGTTGCTGCCAGGCAAAAGTGTATCGGCTGGTATTTCCAGATTGAGCCAGCTGGAATATGGGGTAATGTTTTCGCTTAAATAGGCATGTTGAATACGGGTGTTGCGGCTAAACAGAGTGAAGGCTATGGAGACCCCCACACTACTGCCCATGTTACGGATCAAGCTGAACAAGCTGGCGGCTTCAGCTCGATATCGTGGATCTAAGGTGTTATAGGACACCGTACTGAGTGGAATGAATACGAATCCCAACCCGACCCCCTGAATAACGCCACTGACTACGATGTCCTGAGCCGGCACAAAAACACTAAAATGACTCATCAAGTTCAGAGCAAATGCAGTAAGCAACAGCCCAAAAAATATCAGTTTACGCGAATCAACAAAATTAGTTACACGGCTGACTATAATCATAGCAAACAGCGTCCCAAATCCACGCGGCGCCAGCACAAACCCGACATCCATCACACTGTAGCCCATCAAATTTTGCATATAGGGAGGCAATAACGCCATTGTTGCGAGCAGGATCATGCCCACCACAAACATGAAAAACAGACCAAGGCGGAAGTTGGCATCGCGTAACATACCAGGCGATAAAAAAGGATGTGCCGTGCGCATGGTATGCACCACATACATCCAGACCGCAGCTAAAATCAAACCGCAATAGATCTGGATTTCGAGCGAATCCAGCCAGCCTTGCCCTTCACCACGATCCAGTAGTAATTGCATACAGGCGATACAAATACTCAAGGTTAGAAAACCAATTTTATCGAAGGGTCGTCCAATGCGTTCAGTTTTGGGTAAGGAAATCAGCAAGCCCACAAAAGACAAAATACCAAGCGGCAAATTAATAAAAAATACCCAGCGCCATGAATAATATTCGGTCAGATAGCCACCGAGCGAGGGACCTATAATTGGTCCGATCATGACTCCCATACCCCAACTGGCCATGGCTTTGCCTTGATCTTTTTTTTCATTTATATCGAGCAAAGTCGATTGTGAAAGCGGCACCAGCGCTGCGCCGAATATTCCTTGCATCACGCGGAAAAAAACCATCTGCTCAAGCGATGTCGCCAATCCACATAGAACAGAAGTAAGAGTAAATCCTGCCACAGAAATTAATAAAATAGCCTTACGACCATAGCGGCCTGCCAGCCATCCAGTGGGCAAAGTCATGATGGCAGAAGCCACGATATATGATGTCAACACCCACGACACTTGATCCTGAGTTGCTATCAAGCTGCCCATCATGTGGGGCAAGGCCACATTGGCTATGGTGGTATCCAAAACCTGGATAATAGTTGCTAGCATCACCGACATGGTGATGAACTTTTTGGTAGTTGCTGAAATTTGTACGTGACTATTCATACGAGAAAACTTTTTTCTCTTTAGTTCTGCCAGGGAGCTTTACGCTGGTGTTTGGTATCGACAATTACCTGAGCACTCATGCCAGCGGTT
>CAIMTR010000302.1 GCA_903844415.1 uncultured Gammaproteobacteria bacterium | reverse complement strand
TGGAACCCCACCGATGAAGAAGCAGCACGACTGCGGGAGTATTTGTTGAAGGGTGGTTTTTTGGTGATCGATGACTTCCACACCGATTTTGAGTGGCCCATCATGGCGGCTGCGATGCGTAAAGTGTTACCTGATCATGCCATAGTTGATCTGAGTACTACTGATGAAGTGTTTCATGTGCTCTATGATCTGGATACGCTTACTCAAATTCCTGGTGAACGTCATTTATATCGGGCAGCGGACGGCACCATTCAAGCGCAATTGGGTGGCGTGCAAAAATGGGCTGGTATTTATGATGCACAAGGACGTTTGATGGTTGCCATCAATTTCAACATGGATATGGGTGATGCCTGGGAACATGCTGATGATCCTAACTATCCCGAACCGATGACAGCACTAGCTTATCGGTTTGGCATTAACTATGTCATCTATGCGATGACACATTAGTAGCCAGTAATGAGCAATGTAATTTCAAGTCGCTACACACTCCCGATATATAAATTTTCTGTTTATAAAACCGGTCTTATTTCCATCAGGCCTGTTGGTGTACCAATCTTGCCAATGGGAATAACGTTAAACGCTATTGAATAACGTTTGTCGTGACTGGTCGACGGCAGTACACAATGCATCATGCCGGAGGGGAACATGATGATGCGACTAACTTTGGGCTTGATTGTAAAAGATTCCAGCGCCCGGTAATTGTCGCCAGGGGTTAGGGCTGGTGCAAAACCAAACAATTCTCGAAACCCGCTGTTCAAAATATTAAAGGATGATCCTTCAGTGAGATAGAACGAGCCACTAATATAGGCATTGCTGTGTTTGTGGTAATGAATGTTGTCACCGAAATTGACTACATTGCCCCATGAATTGCAGATGTGAAAGTCTTCCACAATGTGCGAATAGGCGTTGGCGAATTCGCGGCAATAACTGAGGATTTCCAGTTTTATCGAGGCGAACAATGGTTCGTTGAGCAATTGCTGGTTAGCGGTATAACCACCGTCGCCAGCAATTTCCACAGCGCAGCTTTTATCGATGAGTAGCTTGGCCTGGCTAATAATTTCCGGGGTCAAACTCTTCAATTCACCCACCCCAATAGTTTTGGGAAATAGATCAACAAATTCCATAACAAGTTCCTGTATTTTGACTGTATGTAAATATGATGCAGTGCTTTATGTTTTTAAGCAAAGTCTTTTATAACAGTAAGTTAGCCTTAAAAGTTGAGCATAATAGTGCTTGTCAACGCACAAGTGGTGCTTTACCCTGCAGACATCAAAAGTAGGGGGGTGTTTGGCAACGATATGGCTTACAAATCAAGGTTTGTCCGTCTCGTATGCGCATCTCTGCTGGCTGTATTGTCTACAGTCACTCTGTTACCAGTTCAGGCCGATGAAAATGACTTTCCTATCCCCGCCAATATCCGACCTGCCGTAGATTTCTGGATAAAAGTTTTCACCCAACCCGATACAGAACATGGTTATTTACACGATTCTGAAAATCTCGCTGTTGTATACGCAGAACTCCCACGCGGTAGCGCGGGTATTGATTCGCGCCGCAAGGAAATTATTACCGACCTAAATGTACTGGCCTCTGGCAAACGTACCGATCTAACCACAGACCAGCAATATTTGCTGTCTTTGTGGGGCAGTAATGTGAGCGCTACTCGTTTACAAGAAGCAGCCAAAAATATCCGTTGGCAACTCGGCCAGTCAGATCGATTTAAAGAAGGGCTCATTCGGTCCGGCGCCTATCGCGCCCATATCGAAAATCTGGCGCGGGCCAAAGGTTTGCCAACGGAACTTGCCGCTCTACCACACGTAGAATCCTCCTATCATCCAGGGGCCAATTCCAGTGTTGCCGCTACAGGCCTGTGGCAATTTATGCGTGAATCAGCCAAGCCTTATATGCGGGTAGATGCGCTGGTTGACGAACGACTAGATCCTTACAAAGCTTCGAATGCTGCTCTTGATATGTTGCAGGATAACTACGAGGCGTTGGGCTCTTGGCCGCTGGCTCTAACTGCATATAACCACGGGGTTAATGGTATGGCCCGAGCAGTCCGTGACACTGGTTCTCGGGACATCGGAAGAATTATCAGCGAATACACCGGACCACGTTTCGGTTTTGCATCACGCAATTTTTATCCGGAATTTTTGGCTGCGCTGGAAGTTGAGCGAGAGGCCGAGCGTTATTTTGGTAGTTTTAGTAAAGATGCTGCTCCTGATTTTGCACAATATGAACTAACAGCATTTGTTGACGCCAATGTGATTGCCCATAATCTGGGTGTGGGATTGGAAGATTTGCGTAAGGATAATCCGGCGCTGCAAGCTGCAATTTGGTCTGGTAATAAACGTGTTCCCAAAGGTTATATTCTCAAAATCAACAAGAACTTACTCAAGCGCGATATCGTTACTGGATTCAACGCCATCGCCGCTAGCGAATTTTATCCAGCCCAAGTGCCCGATGTGTCGTATCTAGTCAAAAGTGGCGATTCTCTGTCTGGTATCGCAAGTCAATACAACACAACAGTAGCCGAACTGGTTGCAATTAATCAGCTACGTAATCGCAATGCCATCAGAGTTGGCCAAAAAATTATTTTGCCTCAGCGTAACGGGGTAGTGCCTACTTTGGTCGTAAACAATGCAACCGAGATTCCCCAAGATGGCGAGTATCAAGTACGCAGAGGTGACACTATTTCAACTATTGCCGCAAAGTTCAAACTAACTACGACAACTTTGCTGGCATTGAACAATATGCGCACTGGCAATCTTATTCATCCTGGCCAAATGCTGCGCCTGAACCCAGAAAACACCACTGTACAGACGAAAACTGACATCAACACACAACAGCAGGATACTGTGCAGACTACTGTAGAGGTCGTTCCGCCTGCTATTGCAACTTTGGCGCCTACTGTATCGTCTACAACTGCAACTGTTCCAGTAGAGACATTGGCAGCGAACATTCCAACTGCCGCGAACTCACAAAATGTAAGCTTACTTCCAGCACAATTGACACAGCTGTACGAAGTTGCCACCGACAACACTATCGAAATTCTTGCTGATGAGACCTTGGGGCATTATGCAAATTGGCTGGGACAGGATGCTGGTGTGTTACGCCGTTTGAACAATATGCGCGCTAATGCATCGGTACAATTGGGAAAACGTATCAAGCTGGATTTCAGCAAAGTGGATAAAACTGATTTTGAAAAAAAGCGT
>CAIMTR010000301.1 GCA_903844415.1 uncultured Gammaproteobacteria bacterium | reverse complement strand
TTACATATTAAATATCTAATATTAAATATTTAATATGCCATTTATGTATCTGAATAAGTGAGCCAACAAGCCAACCCGCTTCTACTATCTATATGCAAACTATATGCAAAATGCATGGTTATATCAGGCCTAGAATAAAGCAATGACAACGTTGGTACTTTTCAACAAACCTTTCAATGTACTCTGTCAGTTTACCGATGAGAACGGACGCGAAACATTGAAAGACCATATCAAACTGGCCCAGGTTTATCCGGCTGGGCGACTGGATCGTGATTCTGAAGGTTTGCTTTTATTAACTGACGATGGCCACCTGCAACATAAAATCAGTGATCCTAATTTCAAGCTGCCAAAAACTTACCTGGTACAAGTTGAAGGTGAAGTTAGCGAAGCCGCGCTAAATACCTTGCGCAAAGGTATTAATCTGAATGATGGCATGACCTTACCCGCGTATGTACAGGTAATTCCTAAACCCACAATCTGGGAGCGCGACCCACCCATCAGAGTACGTAAAAAAATCCCCGATTGCTGGCTCGAACTCACAATTATTGAAGGTCGTAATCGGCAAATAAGGCGCATGACCGCAGCAGTAGGAAACCCAACTTTGCGCTTAATCAGGCAGCGTATTGGAGAATGGGAACTGGGAGATTTATTACCTGGTCAGAGCCGGATTTTACACCTGTAATCTATACATTAGTGCAACACACGCAAACTTAAGTGCATTCCCGTTCTTTCTGAGCGGCTAGCCTTGCTGCTGCCAGCGTTCAGTAGATATAACATCCGAGGCTTTTGCTTCAACCCATTCTGCACTACCGGCACGCAGGCATTTCTTCCAGAACGGTGCCTCGGTTTTTAAATAATCCATTATGAAATCACAAGCAGCAAAGGCGGCGTGGCGATGGGCACTGCTAACACCTACAAATACAATTTGTTCGCCTGCTTGCAATTGACCAATACGATGAATAATGGTGACCCCCTGCAAAGGCCAACGTAATTGTGCTTGTTGTGCAATGGCTGCCAAACTTTTTTCTGTCATGCCGGGATAATGTTCCAGATACAAACCAGTGACTTCCTCTCCTTCATGTAAATCGCGTACCAGCCCACTGAACGTAACAAGCGCACCTGTGTTGCTGCTTTGTTCACGTAACAACTTCGCTTCCCGCTCCAAGCTAAAATCTTCGAGTTGAATTTTTATCACAGGTTGTTGAACTTGCACTTAACCTCCTGTGACTGGTGGGAAAAAAGCAACTTCATCACCATCGCCGATACTGGTATCGGCACGTGCAACAGTTTGATTGACCGCCATCAGGACCCGATTTTGGCGTAACACTTTGTCCCATGTTACACCGTGTAACTCCACCAGCAGGTCTATTAAAGCAGCCACATTAATCAGCTTGGGATTGTGAGTTATCTGTTCACGTGCGAGGCCGAGGCTTTCGCGGATACTCGCAAAATAATGTACTTCAATCATGGCACTTACCTGTATCTAGCTTAACTATTTCTATCATGGGCTACGCTGCCATAAGCCGGATTTTCCACCTGCTTTTTCCAGCAATTGCACCGCGCTGATCACTATGCCGCGATCTACTGCCTTGCACATGTCATACACGGTGAGCGCTGCCACTGATACCGCGGTAAGCGCTTCCATTTCCACACCGGTCTGGCCACTCAGCTTGCACGTTGCTTGGATTCTAACTTGCGATAACTCCACATTGGCAAACAACTCAACACTGACACTACTGAGCATCAATGGGTGACACAAAGGAATAAGGTCTGCACATTTTTTGGCCGCCTGAATGCCTGCGATACGCGCCACTGCAAACACGTCGCCTTTTTTGTGGCCGCCACTCAAAATTAACTGGAGAGTTTGTGGCTGCATCGCAAGTACGGCTTGCGCTGTTGCACTGCGCAC
>CAIMTR010000300.1 GCA_903844415.1 uncultured Gammaproteobacteria bacterium | reverse complement strand
AGCTTCACGACGACCCAGTTCCAATGCTATCGCTTTGCCTATGCCACGACTTGCACCAGTTACTACTGCTATTTTTCCGCTAATACTCATTTATGTACCTGGTTAAACTGAAACTACTAGCAAAGCAGCATAGAGACTATTTGGATCGTTGACAGCAATGGCAGTCATATCAACTTGAATTCGTTTGTTTAGGGTGCTTAATACTTTGCCAGGCCCCATCTCAATAACGGTAAGAATATTACGAGTTACAAATTGATTAATAGTGGCAACCCATGGCACAGGGTTATAAATTTGTTGCACTAGATTTATCCGAATTTTTTCAATATCACTAGTTGTTTCCAATCCGAAATTCTGAATGACAGGTATTTTTGGAGCTTGCAGCCTTATTGCGGACAGTATTTTAGAGAATTGTTCTGCAGCGGGCCGCATAAGTGATGAATGAAAAGGGGCGCTTACAGGTAACGGCAAAGCACGTTTTGCTCCGGCAGCTTTACAAAGTTCAATTGCTTTTGCTACGGCAGCATTGTGGCCAGCGATGACAACTTGTCCTGGAGCGTTAAAGTTGACTGCCGAAACTTCGCCACTTTCGGAAGCATCAGCACATGCTTTGACTACAAAATAGTCATCCAAACCCATAATTGCAGCCATACCTCCGGTGCCTACAGGTACCGCATTTTGCATAAGTTCACCACGTTGTTTGACCAAAGAAACTGCGTCAGACAGTTGTAATACATCTGCACATACCAAGGCTGAATATTCCCCCAGACTATGTCCTGCCATCAACTGTGGTAAAGGGCCTGATCGAGATTTCCATACACGCCAAATAGCCACCGAACAAGTCAGAATAGCTGGTTGAGTGATATTAGTAAGAGCTAGTTGTTCGGTTGAACCATGAGAAATGATATGCCATAAGTCATAACCTAGAGCTTCGGAGGCTTCCTCGAAGGTGGTATGAACCAGTGGGTATTGTTGTGCAAGTTCAGACAGCATACCTAGATGCTGAGAACCTTGTCCTGGAAAAAGAAAACCCAGCGATAATGGCATAAACTGTCTTTGCCTATATTTTGAATCAGGAAAATTACAAGGTAAAAACTTGCCAGCTTTGGCAAGGAACATAACTTCAAAAGTTTATTGCCAACTGGTAATCCAAAACTAAAAACAGCTCTAATGAGCTGTTTTTAGTTCGAACTTGTGTCGTCATTTTCTTGAAGACACGGTCATGTAAATCAGTCTTTATTAACCTGAATTATCTGACGCCCACGGTAAAATCCATCCGGGGTCATATGGTGACGACGATGACGCTCACCTGTTTCTGCGTCAGTGGTCATTGTTGAGGGGGTCAGAGCATCGTGTGCTCTGCGCATGTCGCGCCTGGAACGTGTTTTTCTGTTCTGTTGTACGGCCATTGCAGTATCTCCAGTAAGGTGAATCCTTGGGGATTCAAAAAATTAATTTAATATAGATTCGAGTTAATTCTGGCCTTGTAAACACAGAATTATAATTTCCCTTTTAAAGTTGCCAACATTGCAAAAGGTCTTTTTTTTTCATCTTTTGCAATTTGATTTTCGCCATTTTCAAGTACAGATATCGCAGTAAAATGCGCATCTGCACTATCAGCTTTATTACAAGACATGACAGAATGTAAGGTGACAATTGGCAAACTCAAAATCAATTCATCTTCTATAACTTCCAGGATATTCAACCCTGTTTCATCCATCGCT
>CAIMTR010000299.1 GCA_903844415.1 uncultured Gammaproteobacteria bacterium | reverse complement strand
CTGCTTGTTGTAAGTCTCGTTGATGTACAGCATAACGATGGTTCATTATTCATTCTTCTTGATCTTAATGCAGGGACTCTGCTGATTTACCAGTGAGCTTGGTCTTTATGTCCAGTTCTCTGATATATGAAGCGGCACCTGCTGTTAATTCTGCATTGCTTTTTCCTTGAGCTGCTCCTGCTTGAGTTTGAACTCTTAAATATCCAGCCATGCCTTTGTTGATACCATCAACACTCATGCCCAGGCGTAGAAATTCAGTTTGAATACCCGATCGTTGAATTCCTTCAGCTACCCCTGCAAACTGTTTGACACCTTGCTGCACTGTGCCGCCAAATACAGCAAGACTTTCAGAACTTTGTGCTAGCAGTGCGCCAAATTTGGGCAGCTCTTCTATGTTGTACCCAAATTTCTGCATGTTGTCAAATACACCTTGCATGCCGGAACTTCCGGCAGCACCTATTGTACTGATATCTTGATAACTCTTGAACAGCGCATCACTTTGTTTGAAGATAGCCGTGGTTACTCCACCTGTTGCCAGGGCCAATCCCCCAAGAATTTTGCCAGCAGTACCGGACTCGCCTGTTAGGGTGCTTAACGCTTTTGCTCCAGCACTGACCATACCACTGTATGCACTCATTCCCTGAGCACCGGCATTCATGGAACCTACAAAATTACCCATGCCCCCAACCACGGTGCCAGCGGCGCGGTCGACATTGCCAAAAGCACTGCTGACTTTGTCAGCTTTTCCTGTTAAGATATCATTGACAGCAGTGGCTTTGGCAAGGCTATCTGTTAGTTCTGCAATTTTTTGTGCTGCCGCTTCATCTGGAGTCATGGTATATCCTTGTAATTTTATCCTGGGGAGATTTTGTCATAATTATATTTATCGAGGAAACTTATGCTACCAAACAACCCTTTAACCCAGTATTTTCGCCAACCTGCTATCTACATCCGATTACCGTCGGGTGGAAAATTCTATCCGCCAGGAACCCTGCAGATGCCGCCCAACAGTGAATTGCCAGTGTTGCCCATGACCAGTGTGGACGAAATCACCTATCGCACTCCTGATGCGCTATTCAACGGTACTGCCACAGTCAACGTGATCAAGAGCTGTGTTCCCAGTATCCGTGATCCCTGGGTCATGCCCAGCACAGATATTGACGCTGTGCTGGTGGGCATTAGAATTGCCAGTTACGGACACGAAATGGAAATTGGAACCACTTGCCCGGCCTGCAACA
Source organism: uncultured Gammaproteobacteria bacterium (assembly GCA_903844415.1). Classification (GTDB taxonomy): domain Bacteria; phylum Pseudomonadota; class Gammaproteobacteria; order Pseudomonadales; family Pseudohongiellaceae; genus CAILUG01. The sequence continues at coordinate 741 of CAIMTR010000299.1, read as the reverse complement.
CAGCAGATGAAATTTCTGTGGATCTTAGACGAGTCAACGACATGATAAGTGCAGGCAACTATGATCAGGTGTTGAACATGGGTGATCTAGAAATCTACTTCAAGCCCATAACTTATCGTACTGTGAATCAGAACAATCAAGTGCAACTGGAACAGCAACAGGCCATGCAGTTGATCAACAGCGATGTTGATGACAAAATCAAACTTGAACAGCTGAACAAAAGCATGGCAGTGATCAATGATACCACGCTGAACACAGTTGCACAAAGCATTGCTGCAATCAAAACGCCGCAGGCCATGGTAACAGAAACTGAGTTTATTGTGGATTTTTTACGCAATTGTGACAGCAAAAAATTCAATCAACTGAAGTTGTCTACGCGGCTTGTTCCACCAGTTCCCAATGGAGGAAGGCCAAGAATTGGATTATTTGAGGCACAAACTAATCTGAAATACACCATGGGTTGTCCAGCAATTCCTGAAATGGCTGACAAGTCAAACGTGCGTGTATGCTCTGGTTTGTAGATGGTCGATGACCAAGTTGTTGTGTTTGAAATTGAATAAACTGCACCCGCGTTTGTAAAATTCGTTCCATCCAAGCTATAAGCCAATTGGAAATCGAGAGGACCTGTGTTACTTCCGGTTTGATCTACAGAAACATAAACATTGCTGAATCCATAAGTGCTGGTTTGAAATTGGTAGTAATCGCCAACCGACCAAGAATTTCCACTTAAAGAAGTTGCTG
>CAIMTR010000298.1 GCA_903844415.1 uncultured Gammaproteobacteria bacterium | reverse complement strand
GTAAAATTAAAAAAGAATCCAGTACTGGGACTGCCAGCGCCAAAGCCGTCATCCTGGTAAACACATGCTGTCTTGTTTCCAACTCTTGGAGGCTCTTCGTATATGTAACTTTTTCCCTTGAATGTTGTACTGGTAATTTCAAAATTCATATTGCGGCCGGCAATTGTTTTGCTGAAATAGTAAGCAGGAACATCTCTGTTGACTGCATTAAATCTGTATTGAGCTGTTGGAATATTGCCAATAGTGGCTGAGTCAATTGGGTTTCCAAACTGCTGGGTTGATGGTAATGCAGCGTTGATTACTTTAATAAATTGGTCATACCAGTTGTTGTTGCTTGGATCATTCCAGCTGACAAATTGTCCTGACAAATTTCTACCATTGGAATCAATCACATTCTCTGTTGTTTGTACTGAGTTGAATTTTAACAGCCCTCTAGCAGCAACTGTTCTGCTAGCATTGTAGTTGATCATACGTGCCAAACGTAATACGCTGTCTCGGCGTTCTGCAAGCTCTAAAAAGTTTTCACGGGCATTCAAGTCAACTCGGAAAGCTATGCTTTGGCCCACATACTCAATAAGGTCAATAAGGGCAAGGTATTCGCTAGACTCAATGTAATCGTTAAAATCTTCAGGAAAATTAGTGCGAATATAGTCAATCATCGTGCGTCGAAGATTGTTAAAATCGTAGCTCTGGAAGTTGGCGTTCTTAAACGATTGGTATATTTTTTGCCAGTTTTCAGCAATCAATAAGTTATTTTGACGATCCGTTGAGCTCATAGTAAGTCCTAATATCAGTATTTATCGAATAAAATTATGTGCGTAGTTTATTAAGTCGTTAGGCCGTTTGCTTGGTCAAATTTTAATTGCATGCTTTCCTGTATGTTATACAACACATATTGTAAAGTGCATTTGATTTCCAAACCAGTTTCATACGGTGTTATTAAAATATTGCCAGCTTGTACACGTGGGTCGCTATTAAAAATCTGATTGACATTTTGTAATATCAGATTCTGTATTTCGTCTGTTAACGGTTCAAATATCAAATCCCAGATAATAGTACCAAATGCAGGTTGCATTAGTCGCTCGCCTTGCCTTACATAAAAATGATTTAGTATGTCTTGCTTGATTAATTCAAAATCATATAATGCAAAATTCTTACTTTTTCTGCTAACTGTACTAAATCCGCGATAGCGTTGTACTTTAAAATCTGGTATTGTACCTTTTTGTGCAATAACTGTTTTTGTGTATAATGCGGTCATGATTAATTATTTTCCTTTTAAGAATGTATCCCGAGTGAGACTATAAACAGTCCACGCATCTGCCGGGTCAAGCATTGTCTCTGAAAGGTCGTCTGGGTCTAGTTCGTAGCCAACATTTTCATCACCTTCCAAGTCAGTATCTTCATACCTATCGTCCAGATCCCTATCAGTTTCTTCTGACTTTACTTTTAACGGATCTAAGTTTTCATGGTATGGATAAGGTTCAGCAGTTGGTACACGGCGCATGATACTTGGAGGTATAACGTCTTCTACAAACTCACCAGATTCGTCTGATAACTTGTGTAATTTTAAACGCGAAGGCAATGCAGCTTTGCTTGCTGGGGCAGCTACAGTTGCAGGAGATGGTGGATTTAAATTGATATTTCCGCCGGATATGGTAGTGTTGGCTGCGTTAACTTCCATATTTTCTCCAGAAGTTTGAAAATTATGACCAACAATAT
>CAIMTR010000297.1 GCA_903844415.1 uncultured Gammaproteobacteria bacterium | reverse complement strand
GGGTGAGCAGATGATGGTGTTGGTGCCTCTACATACCAAGTTACAGGCTGAATTGTTGCTGCCCAGCAGCGCCAGAGGTTTTGTTGCTGTTGGGCAAGCAGTCACTATTCGTTACGACGCTTTTTCTTATCAGAAATTTGGTGTGCAAGATGCCACTGTGCTCAGTGTAGATGCCAGTGCAGTAATGAGAGAAACCGGAGCTGAAATGGTACCTATGTATAAAGTGGTAGCAACTCTTGCCAAACAAAGCATCAGTGCATATGGCTATGAAGAAAAACTACTGCCCGGTATGGTATTGAGTGCTGATGTAGTGATTGATAAACGCAGTTTACTAGAATGGTTGCTGGAACCTTTGCTAAGCATTCGAGGAAAACTGTAAATGATCGAATCAATTTTAGGAGGTAATAAGGTACGCAGTGCTTTATCTAATTTAAGTTTTTTGCGTGGTGAAATTTGGCAAAAAGCTGATTATTTGCCGGTAATCTTGCAAACAGAAAATAGTGAATGTGGTCTTGCCTGTATGGCAATGGTGCTCAATTTTCATGGGCATCACATAGATATAAATACTTTGCGAGTGCGGCACGGTTCTTCGCAGCACGGTGTCACCCTGAAATCACTGATTCAGTTAGCCGATCGTGTCAATCTCAGTGCCCGTCCATTGCGAGTTGAGTTAAATGATCTCAATAAACTAAAACTTCCAGCGGTGTTGCATTGGAATATGCATCATTTTGTTGTGCTAAAAAAAGTATCGCGCAAACGGGTAACGGTGCACGACCCGGCAGTTGGGGAAGTTGTCTATACCTTGGCAAAATTTAGTAAACATTTCACCGGCATTGCTCTCGAATTAAGCGCCACTTCCACTTTTGTGAAAGGTGAAGAAATTAATAAGTTACATCTGCGTGATTTGTGGACAAATAGCAGTGGAATGTGGAGCAGTTTTGGACAATTGTTGTTGTTATCTCTGTTGATACAAGTGTTCGCGCTGGCCATGCCATTTTATACGCAGTTGTTTATTGATGATGTGCTAGTCAATCGCGACTATGCACTTTTAACGGTTATGGCCACCGGTTTTTTTATGGTGACACTAGTGCGCAGTCTCACTGAATTATTGCGTTCTTATGTTGTGCTTCATATTTCCAACAGCATCAGCTTCCAATTTGCAATTAATCTATTTCGGCATTTGTTGCGTTTGCCACTGGCGTATTTTTCTAAGCGTCATGTGGGCGATATTGTGTCGCGTTTTGGTTCGCTGGGTAACGTTAAGGATTTTCTGTCTTCAGGAATTGTGGAAGTTATCATTGACGGCATAATGGTACTGGGGACTCTTACCCTGATGCTGATCTACAGCAAATTACTCACAGTCGTTGCACTGATTGCTGTAGTGATTTATGCCATATTGCGGATGACTTTGTATTCTAGCTTACACAAACGTAATGAAGAGTTGATCAACTGTGGATCTATTGAAAGCAGTAATTTCATGGAAAATATTCGATCCATGCAGGGCATCAAGATTTTTGGCAAAGAAGCTGATCGTCTAGCAGGTTGGCAAAATTATTATGCCGACGTGATTAACGCCAGTGTTCGCGTGCAGCGCCTAGGCATCAATGTAAAGTTTGTGCATGGGCTTTTGTTAGGAACCGAAAATATTGTATTGATGCTCCTTGGCGGTTTAGCAGTGCTTAACAATCAAATATCTATTGGTATGATTATGGCCTACATCAGTTTCAAGGATCAATTTTACAGCAGGGTATTCGCCCTTGTGGACAAATTATTCGAATTCAAATTATTAGAATTGCATTTGTCACGTCTTGCCGATATTGCCCTGCATAAACCTGAAATTAACCAAAGTGTTCTAGGTGCACCGCCCAGGGATATGTGCCTGTTGAGTGGTTTGCAAAGTAAAAATTTGAGTTTTCGTTATGATCAATATGCGCCTTGGTTATTCCAGAATATAAATCTTGAAGTGGGTGTTGAGGAATCAGTGGCCATCATTGGGCCTACTGGTTGTGGTAAATCCACTTTGTTAAAAATAGTTTCAAGTTTATTGCAACCTGATGCAGGCGTGCTGAGTTTTCATGGCATGTCGATCACAGCAATGGGTTTACAAGCTTATCGCGAGCAGATAGCTAGTGTTATGCAGGATGACGCACTGCTGTCGGGCAGTATCTTTGACAATATTACTTTTTTTGACCCGACTCCTGATCCAGAGCGTGTCGAATATGTGGCTGATCTAGCTGCTATCGCTGCCGATATTAGAGTGATGCCGATGCAATATAATACTTTGGTTGGCAGCATGGGCGCTGCACTGTCAGGCGGGCAGATTCAACGTATTCTGCTGGCACGTGCACTTTACAAAAAACCTCGCTTGTTGATTCTGGATGAAGCGACCAGCCATCTCGATATCAGCACCGAGAAAGCAGTAAACCTCGCAATAAAAAAAATGAAAATAGGACGCCTTATTGTGGCTCATCGTCCTGATACCATTTTGCTTGCCGACCGGATACTGGAGCTAACGCCGTTAGGATTAATTCCTGTGCTGCATGCCCAGATCAGATAGTAAAAGCGCTAGACAACAGAAGTAATACTCGCACTGGCAATTTTGCAGTGATAGTTTGTATTTAGCTTAAAAATTATTTCAACATTGTAATCAATGCTTTGGCGTGTTCGGTGGTTTGCTGGCCAAGCGCTGTCAAGTAACCACCGTCAGGCATTGTGATCATGCCTTTGGCAAATAAGCGTTTGCCAGTCGCAATTTTTGCAGCGTCTGCATCATGATGGATTTTAATCCCTTGTAATTGTGTGTTCAGGCTGAACATATCCAACAGCTCAAGTTCTTCCAGTAGTTTAGGAGTAATCGACATGGCACGTCCTCATTTCTCATACAAAAATTAGCGTGTCTCATCATCATAAACCCAGAATAGTTCAGGATGGAAGCAGATAACGGACTGATTTTTGCTAAAAATTTGTCTGAGGCTCGTATACACTTACACTTGAGTCCTATGTGCAAGAAACCATGATTATGTTTAATAAAAATATACACTTGCTTGCATTGCTTACAGCGCTTTTTTTCTGGCCGTGTACTAAGTTAGTTGCTGCTGTGCCTGTTTGTGCCGACCCTCAAGCAACCCTGTTGTGGCAAGTCACCAACGCACAGATGGCAAGAAAAGGAGTAAATCTACATTTGTTTGGTTCTATCCATGTTGGTAAAGCAGATTTTTATCCGCTGCACCCCTTGATAGAAACTGAATTTCGGAATGCAGACCACTTGGTGTTCGAAATAGATCCTGCAGTTGCTGCCAGCCCTCAGGTTGCTATGAATGTTCAAATGCGGGGCATGTTGCCAACTGGGCAAAGGCTGCAGGAAGTTGTTAGTGTAGCCACTTATACTAATTTGCAGCTGGTATTAGCCAACCTCGGTATACCTGAGGCG
>CAIMTR010000296.1 GCA_903844415.1 uncultured Gammaproteobacteria bacterium | reverse complement strand
TTGGGCGTACAAGGGCCAGGTGAAATCACAATATGTGAAGGTGAAAGTGTTTCTATCTGTGCCAGCGAAATTTCATCGTTACGATACACCCGCATATCCGCACCCAACTCCCCAAAATACTGCACTAGGTTGTAGGTAAAAGAATCGTAGTTGTCGATCATCAAAATCATTTAACACTCTTCTAATAAATATGAATTTATATTTACTAACTTAATTAACCAATAATACCCGTGTTGGCACCCGCCTATTCTTTTTAATAGACAATCCTAAAAGGCAAATTAGGGTCAGTTCTAATGGCCGCCATTATCTGCTATCAACGGCTGCCTATGAACTATTTTTTTCTGGCAAAAACCGCCTAAGATTTGCGCAATAAATTAAAACGATAAATAAGCATGTGTATACGGTGAAGCACCTCCCGTTAGGCTTGAAAAGCAGTAGTTTATGACGCTGTCAGGTGTCTATAAAAGAGGTGGTACTGCAGTGAATATTTGAGAATCTTTGGGCTGCATGCTTATTGAATTCGTTTAATAGACTCACATCATAATTTTTTAATTCTGGAGAAATTAAAACTCTCTAGCGATCAAATGCTACTTTGTGCAAAGTATAAGAATTTGAATTTAAATCTGGCTTTAAAATCTCTCTAGGAGTCTCTACTATCCGCTCTTATGGGTCATACTGCCCACTAGTTTGGTAAAGCCTTAACCACTGACCTGAGAGGTAATACAGCACCATGTTCTCGTTCCGCAAATTTCAGATATTGTCTTGTGCAGCACTAGGTCAGCTGACAGCAGTGTGTATTCTTGCAACAGCACTATTTCTGGCTAGCTCGGCTAGCGCTCAGCCCGCATTGGGCAGTCCAGCGGACCTCAGCACACTTACTACTGGTGCCGATATATTTCAAAAGGCCTGCCAAGCCTGTCATGGTGCCGACGGGCGTGGTGCTCCACTCAGCCAGACCGGCTTCTCAATTCCCCTGCCTGACTTTACCGAATGTAGCTTTGCCTCACGGGAGGCAACCGGAGACTGGGTTGGTATAGCCCATCAAGGCGGACCTCTGCGAGGATTTTCGGAAATGATGCCTGCTTTTGGCAAGGCCCTCACCAAAGCGCAACTCACTGCCGCTATCGAATATATCCAGAAATTCTGCACTGATCCTGCATGGCCACGCGGCGAATTCAACCTACCGCGCCCGTTGCTCACGGGTAAAGCATTTATCGAGGACGAAGCGATTGTCACTTCAAGCCTGACAACACCTGGCAACAATGTATTCAGTAACAAACTCATCTTTGAAAAACGTTTAGGTGCGCGCAGCGAATTCGAATTGCTGGTACCAGTTGGATGGGAACAGAACTTTACCGGCGATAACTGGAGCGGCCACATCGGCGACATCGGTCTGGAATTAAAACATGTTCTTTACGATAACGTGGCGCGCGGCTCAATCCTCTCCATATCTAGCGAACTTGCGCTACCAACAGGTGATGCTGCTTCCGGATGGGGCAAAGACACGGTTATTTTAGAGCCCGGCCTGCTTTACGCCCAATTGCTGCCCGCAGATGCCTTCCTGCAAACTCAGTTCGGATTTGAGTTACCTGCTGACCTGAACAAGGCCGACCGCGAAATGGTTTGGCGCGCCGCGTTTGGCAAAAGCATTCAGGAACCCAACTGGGGACGCACCTGGACACCGATACTAGAAATTGTCGGCGGCCGGGAGCTCGACAATGCTGGCACAACACAGTGGGATGTAGTGCCGCAAATGAATATCAGCCTATCGAAGCGCCAGCATATACAGTTTAACGTCGGTGTGCGTCTGCCAGTGACTGATGCCGGTCCGCGCTCGCCCGAACTGTTGTTCTACTTCCTGTGGGACTGGTTTGACGGAAGCCTGAGAGACGGATGGTAAACATGCAAATTTTGAAAAAGTTACATCTAATGGCACGCAGTCTTGCCTGTCTACTATTGCTGTTGCCAGTGCTTGTGGCAACAACTGCATTTGCACAAAGCACCCACCCCCTGTTTAAAACCAGTGATAATTGTATGGCCTGTCATAACGGCTTGTTCACTCAGGCTGGCGAAGATGTGTCGCTGGGTGCGAATTGGAGCGCCACCATGATGGCAAACTCCGCACGCGATCCTTACTGGCAGGCAACTGTCAGGCGCGAGATACTCGATCACCCCGAAGCCTCCGCAGAAATCCAGCATGAATGCGCTACCTGTCACATGCCGATGGCACGCTATCAGGCTAAAACAGAAAACCGAAAAACTGAAGTATTTGCCAACCTGCCCGGCGGCTCTGCCAGCGACACGGATGAAGCACTGCTCGCGCAGGACGGCGTATCGTGTTCTCTTTGCCACCAGATCACCCCAGAAGGCCTCGGAACGCCGGCCAGCTTAGTAGGTGGCTTCCATGTTGATACGACAGCCAAACTAGGCGAACGGGCAGTGTACGGCCCCTTCGAAATTGATGCAGGACACCAAGAAATCATGCGTTCTGCCGCAGGACACAAACCTCAAGCTGGTGCCCACATTCAGAGTTCGGAACTGTGTGCCAGCTGCCACACGCTAATCACGGACGCGCTCGGTGCAAGCGACAAACCAATTGGCAAGCTGTTTGAACAGATGCCATATCAAGAATGGCAACATAGCAGTTATGCCAATAGCCAGAGCTGCCAAGACTGTCATATGCCGCAGGTAGATAGTGCTGTTCCCATTAGCGCCGTGTTGGGACAAGCGCGCGATGGCGTCAACCGCCATGATTTTCGCGGTGGCAATTTTTTCATCCAGCGTATGTTGAACCGTTATCGCAACGAGCTTGCGGTCACCGCATCCTCACAGGCATTGGAAAACGCTGCCAACCGTACCGAAGCACATCTGAAAAGCGGCGCAGCTGGCAACATCACGATTGATTCAGTCGATGTTAAAAACGGTACTCTTGAAGCTGCTTTGACTGTCACCAATGCTGGCGGTCACAAGTTGCCCACCGCCTATCCGTCACGCCGCTTGTGGATCCAACTTACCGTGCACAATGCAGCAGGTGCTGTGGTGTTTGAATCAGGGCGCTTCAACAACAACGGCGCAATTGAAGGCAATGACAATGACAGCGACAAGAACCGTTACGAGCCACATTACAATGTCATCGACGATCCAGAGCAAGTGCAGATCTATGAGGCGATCGTAGCTGGTGCCGACGGGGCGCTGACAACCAGCTTGCTGACAGCGACCCAATACCTGAAAGACAACCGCCTGCTACCTCTCGGTTTCGACAAGGTGAGTGCCGACCCGACAATTGCCGTCACAGGAAATGCAGCCCAAGACGACGATTTCACAGATGGCCG
>CAIMTR010000295.1 GCA_903844415.1 uncultured Gammaproteobacteria bacterium | reverse complement strand
GCCCGGTGGCATGACACCACTGTTGTTTGCTGCGCGTGAAGGTTGTGCGGTTTGTATCAAACCTCTGCTCGACGCAGGCGCGAATATCGATGCTGCAACTCCCAAAGGTCTTAGCGGGTTGTTGCTCGCCATCATTAACGGCCACTACGATGTAGCCTGGCTGTTGGTAGAGGCCGGTGCCAATGTTAATGGCAATGACGACACCAACCGCTCGCCGTTGTATGCGGCTGTCGATTTCAACACCATGCCTGAATCAAACCGACCCTCGCCAGATGTTTATCGCAATACCCACACCAGTTATGAGTTGATTGAACTGTTGTTGCAACACGGTGCCGATGCCAATGTGCAGCTATCTGCTCAAGCCCCCTATAGACTTAAACTGGATCGTGGCAATGACACCATGTTGATGGCCGGCACTACACCTTTTCTGCGTGCTGCCAAAAGTGCCGATGTTGCGGTTATGACTCTATTGCTGAAGCACGGGGCTGACGTGACTCTAAGTACCCGTCAAGACATCAATCCCTTGATGGCAGCTGCTAGTTTGGGCACCAAAGAATCCGACAGCACGGGTCGTTATAAAACCCAAGCTCAAATCATCCAGGCGCTGGAAATTTGCATCACACAAGGGCTGGATGTAAATGCACTAGCCAAAGATGGCAGAACTGCTATTTTTGGCGCGGCAATATTTGGGTTGACTGAAGTGGTGCAGTATCTGCATACACAAGGCGCACGTCTGGATATTCCCGACAATAAACAGCTGACCCCGCTTGATGCCGCGACAGGCTTGGCTGGTGGCTTTGGATTTGTGGGCAGCGATGGTGTTTATCAGGCCGAAACGGTAGCGCTGATTAAAACTTTGCTGTAATTCAACGGCAAACGTCCATATATATCCCCACTGCCGCTCACCTTGTTTAACACAGTCAGCATTTGGTCTGCACTCAACCATTGGGTTTCTTGCAGGCGATGACTCTCGCCAGGTGAATAATTAAATTCGTAAGGCGCAAGGCTAAGTAAGCGTTCTATACAAGCGACAGCCATACTGCGTGTTGCAGCAATATATTCGAACGAGAGTGCCGCGATTGGTACTGAAAGTCCTCGCAATACATCCAGTTCAAAACCTTCTACATCAATTTTGCAAAATGCTGGGCAGCCGTACTGCGCAATCAACATGTCCAGCGTAACAACAGGCACCGTCACACTACCGTCCCACACCACATTTTTAAACGATGGGTCTTGTTGCACGCTATTGATCCACTGTTTTGACATGGAGGTTACCGTTGGTGTACGACTGCTGATGTAAAGCGTTGCCGACCCGGCAACTGCACCAATGGCCTGTTCGAGCAAAGAGATACGAGTGTTGCGGCCGTAGAAGCGTCGCAACCAAACCATCAAGCTTGGTTGTGGTTCCACCGCCACCGTTGTGGCCCCGAGCGCATCCCAAACCCTTAAGCGATTGCCCACATGGGCACCTATGTCAAAACACAAAGCGCCGCGTGCAATGAACTGCGCATAAAAGTGCTGCATACGTTGAAAGCGTCCGGGCAAACAGTAATACATGAGTATTGAGCGTAGGATGCCGAGCTGTTGAGGTAAGAGTTTGAACATAGGGATGCAGGTATTCCGTATTATGTTATCTGCGGTAGCAGTTTCAATGGTATGTGTATGCTGTTTACAAAATTTTTCAACGCTTATTGATGGAACAGATTATCATCCTAACAGTAATAATAATTACCTAGTTTTAAATTCAGATAATAAGAAAAATGCCAGCCAAGGCGGTACTTTTCTTTTAACTCTAAAGCGGTCGGTAGAAACTTTTAGCGCCCAGGAGCGCCACCCACATGCAAAAATCCGAACATACTGCTGAAAACACCACAGACGGCATTCTTACTACGGTGGGTTCCACTGTTGGCTTATCGTTTGGTCCGAGTGTAATCGCCATCCTCGCGGTCAGCCCGTTTATTCCCTCCATCGAACAAGAATTTGGCTGGTCGCGTGTGCAGGTCTCCCTCGCAATAACCATTGTCTCCTACATGATAGTGCTGGTGTCGCCCTTGCAAGGCTTCCTGGTTGACCGGTTTGGGCCGCGCAAAGTAATACTGTCTTCCATCCCTATGTTCGCTCTGGGCTTGGCGGCATTTTATTGGCAGCCCAACAATCTTGCTGTGTTTTATGGGTTATGGGCCTTGATTCCAATTTTGAGTATTGGGCTGTGGCCACTGGGTTATTTGCAGGCAGTGAGCCGCTGGTTTGATCGGCGGCTAGGTTTGGCACTTGGCTGCGCCAATGCCGGTATTGGGGTTGGCAGCACCATTGTGCCTTTAATAATTACTACGCTTATTAGTATGTACGATTGGCGCACTGCGTTTCTTGGATTGGCAGCCATGGTGTTATTTGTCACCTGGCCTGCGGTGTATTTCTGTGTGCGTGAGCCGTCCTTAACTGACGAGTTTGCTGCGCAACGTGCCGTCCAAAAAGCGTTTGGTTTGTCATTCGCTCAAGCCACCAAGCAACCAGCGTTTTATGTTTTGATGGGATCTTTTTTTCTGCTCGGCATGACAGCGACAAGCCTTGTTACCCAACAGGTGCCGCTGTTGATGGAGGCGGGTTGGACACAAACTGATGCCTCTTACGTACAGGCCTTATTTGGTTTTGCTTTATTGTTTGCGCGGGTGTTGGTCGGTTTTGTCATCGACCATATCTTTGCGCCTTTAGTCATGCTCGTAGTGTCGATCGGCGGTGCTGCTGCTTGTATTTTGTATGCGGTTTATCCTGATGCGGGCATCGTAAGTGCGATGTTGCTAGGCCTCTTGTTAGGTGCAGAATTCGATGTGCTGGCCTTTCTGATCAAGCGTTATTTCGGCAACGTCGCCTACGGCAAAATTTACGGGGTAATTTTTGCGGTATTCTATTTCGGCTCAGGTCTGGGCATAGCCGGTTTGGCAATGAGCCGGCAAATTTTTGGGTCTTACGATACAGGCCTTTATCTTGCTGCTGGTGTGTTACTCACTTGTGCAGTGTTGGTCAGTTTCTTGCCACACTACAAATTTAAGGTCGGCACACAGCCCCAGTTAAACGCAACCGTTTAGTTACAGTTGGTGCCCATTCAGATGGTTGCTTATAGTTTTTAGTATCGACACGTCGATACGCAACCTAATTCACCCGCTTATCCAGAGTTAGCAAATGTCAGACCAAGTAAAACCAGTAGAACAACACATCAGAACCTGGCTGGAGAACTTTGTGGTCGGGCTTAATCTCTGCCCCTTTGCCAAGCCCGTACTTTTTTCAACGGCGCTGCGTATTACGGTGAGTAAAGCGACTGAATTTGATGCAATGCTCAAGGTCTTTCTGACGGAGCTCGATTTAATTCAGCAAAGTAGCGAACAAGAAATCGCTACTACATTGCTGGTATTTCCCGATGCCTTGACCAGCTTTGACGACTATCTTGATTTTGTCGAAAGTGCTGAGGAGTTGTTAACTGATGTTGGCCTAGACGGTGTTATTCAGTTAGCCAGCTTTCACCCGTTGTACCAGTTTGCCGGTGAACCTCCACAGGCCGCCAGCCACTTTACTAATCGCTCTCCTTATCCAGTCATTCATTTTTTGCGCGAAGCGATGATGACACGGGTATTAACTGAATTTTCTAATCCCGAGCAGATACCCGAGCGTAATATTCAAACACTTGAAAAAATAGGCCGCGCAGAAATAGAGCAACGCTGGCACACAATTTTTTCCGATAAGTTGTCTGCACACCTGCTAGAAAATAAAAATTCTTGATGAAGCCAACAGTTACTTATATTTACGTGGAACTGTGCCGCAGGATTACTGCCTGATGCGCAGTGTTGTGCGTAACCCAACCCCACGCTGTGGGTGTTGTCATATGCCACCCCGCTGGTGTATTTGTGCGGCCCAGTACGACATCACTTGTCCCTTGCAGATCGACCTGTTGAGCCATCCGCGTGAATTAACCAGACCCAGCAGTACCGGCCCCTTGATCACACGAGTTATGCCTGAGGCCAAGCAACATGTGTGGACTTTGGCGCAGCGACCCACTGCAACACGGGTGCTAAACCCCGTGCGTGAACCCTGGATACTACATCCCCGTGGACGACCAGCCCCAGTTGGAGCAGATGCTGCTGGCGTGCAAGTGATTTTGCTCGATGGTTTGTGGAATGAGACCGCAGTCATGAGCCGCGAGGTGGCGATGTGGGGACGCTTGGTGAGTTTGCCGATGACAGGTGCGAGCCGCTTTTGGTTGCGGGCGCAGCAGGAAAGCGACCGCTTCTCGACCGTTGAAGCATTGCTGTTTGTATTGGCTGCTCTCCACCTTGCAGTGCCATATGAAGCGCTGCGCGTACAATTTGAATTACATGTTTATGCCAGTTTACGTTCGCGCGGACGCAAAGATCTTGCGGCTGAATTCCTCGCTGGCTCAGTGTTGCTTACAGCTCTGCCTGATTTTCTCGACCAACTACACACCCGCCGACCACTAGAGGCACCAAGCTCTGTCTGAATAAGTGTAGAGATTACTAGGAATTATAGATTTGTGTGCCCCATCGAGCAGCGGCACAACGTGTGTTGAGGGTGCCAAAGTAGGCACAGCAGAGGCTTACATCATCACGCCTGTATTCATCGGAGGGCACAGCCCTGACTCTGTGCACAAGCCTTACCGTCAGCCAACAAGTAGCTGTTTATATCAATGTGGTTTTTCTTTTGAATTCACACAAGTCATTAATTAAACAACTGCCACACTTAGGTGTACGCGCCATACAAGTATAACGGCCATGCAATATCAGCCAATGGTGGGCATCCTGCATAAATTCTGCAGGGATAAATTTCACCAATCGGTTTTCTACTTCCTGTACATTTTTCCCGGGTGCCAGCCCGGTGCGGTTAGACACGCGGAAGATGTGAG
>CAIMTR010000294.1 GCA_903844415.1 uncultured Gammaproteobacteria bacterium | reverse complement strand
GTCAGCTGATACACGCGTAGCCCCTGTGGCCGCCCCAGATGCCGCTCCGGCTGTTGCGGCAGCAGTCCCCGCCAATATAGAAGCGGCGCTTGCTGCAATGGGAATGCAAGATTTGGCATCTATCACTTATACGGGTACTGCCTGGCGCATCAGAAACAGTTTTATGCAAACCCCCAGCGCCAGCCCACCTTGGCCACTGCGTGACACCATCACCACTTACCAGCGTACCATTGATCTTAGCGTGCCAGCGTCGCGTGCTACCGGCGAAACTTTTGCTCAAAACTTGTTTATGGAACCAGCCGTAGCCGGGACTTACACCCAAAACGTCATGGCTGAGCAAACCGCCTGGGGCCAACAACTGGAAATCTGGTTGACACCATGGGGCTTTTTACACGGTGCGCAGCTCAATGCGGCAACTCAGGTACCACAAACTTTAGATGGCAATCCGGTAACCGCCGTAACTTGGATGACCCCCACCACCCAATTGAGCCCTTCCGGCTTGCAATACACTGTCACCGGTTACATCAATGCCCAGAATCTTGTAACAAAGGTTGAAACTTGGGTGGAGGATCCGTTCTTGGGTGACATGAATGTAGCGAACGTGTACAGCGACTATACGGATTTTGGCGGCGTAATGGTTCCTGCCATCATTGAACAACAGCGCGGCGGCGGCGGAATTTTTGGTGTTAATGTAACAGGCGCCACTGCTAACCCAGCTAATGTTGCCGAGCTTCTGACAGTTCCTGCCCCTGCTGCTCCTGCGGCCGCTGCTGCACCTGCAGCTGCTGCACCCGCTCCCACTGAACTAGCCCAGGAAATTGCTGAAGGGGTTTATCTCATCAGCGGGGGATATGTGGCACTTGCCGTTGAGTTTGCGGATCACATTGCGGTAATAGAATCTGGGCAATCTGAAGCTCGCGGTCAGCAAATACTCGACACTGTCAAAACATTGTTCCCAGCCAAACCTATCCGTTTTCTGATTAATACCCATCCGCATGCGGATCACACCGCAGGCATGGTGCCGTTCGTTAAAGAAGGCGCTACCATCGTTACACATGCCAACAATGTTGCTTTCCTCAACATGGCATTGAGTAGCCCTCGCACTTTGTTGGGTCAAGCAACCTTAGCCCCCAAATTTCAAGGTGCCGAAGAAGTAACTATTCTGGAAGATGCCACTATGCGCCTTGAGTTACATCATGTGCTTAATGGCCACACCGACGGGATGCTCGTAGCGTACCTGCCAGGCCAACGTATTTTGTTTGAGGCGGATTTCACTCTGCCAGTAGCAGGCGCTGCACCAAATCCGTTTGTATTGAAACTGGCAGAATACGTTGACACTGCCGGTCTAGACTTTGATCAATATCTTGCCGTACATGCAGGCGCAACACCACAAACCAAAGCTGACTTGATGGCAATCATCGGTAAATAATACCTGCCCAGCATGGAGGTCGGTTGAGGCCGGCCTCCCCATTGCCTAAATAAGTTTATTAGCTGAACAGTGCTGAAATTTATTCTGAAAAAAATCATTACCACGCGCCACTATTTTATTCATCAGTTTCTGTGTTGCTTGATGGCTCGTGCAGACATTTAATTATTAAGACTTTGACACCTTCATGGTTAACATATTAGAAGGTGCTGCAAAAGAATCGGCACGTGCAAGGTCCCAAACCTCTTTGAATACAGGCAAATCCGTCGCTGACGACAGCAATTCGCCCGGCCTCACCCACTTGTGCAAGGTGGCAAGTGATCTTATTTCATTAGAAGAAACACGGCGGATAACATGTTCAGGGCCAAGCTGACTGGGATGTGCCAGACCGGCTGCGCAGAGTAATTCCTTTAACGCAATCAGCGTGCTTTTGTGAAACTGAAACACACGCTCAGCCTTGTCTGGAACGACCAGGGCACGCATGCGATTTGGGTCTTGTGTTGTTACCCCGGTTGGACATTGTCCTGTGTGGCAGGTCTGCGCTTGCAGGCAACCTAGCGCAAACATAAAGCCACGTGCAGCGTTGCACCAATCTGCTCCCATAGCGAGAGCGCGCACTATATCGAAAGCGGTAATTATCTTGGCAGATGCGCCAATTTTAATTTTTCCGCGCAAATTAACACCAACCAAAGTGTTATGCACCAGCATCAAGGCTTCACGCATTGGTACTCCAACATGATCTGTAAATTCCAGCGGTGCTGCGCCAGTACCACCTTCACCCCCATCGACAACAATAAAATCTGGAGTGATCCCGGTTTCAAGCATTGCCTTTACCATACCAAACCATTCCCACGGATGGCCGATGGCTAACTTGATGCCAATCGGTTTGCCGCCCGACAGATCACGCAGCTTTTCTACAAAATGCATCATTTCAACTGGAGTTGAGAAGGTGCTATGACGTGCAGGCGAAATACAATCAACACCTATGGGCACACCGCGTGCTTCGGCAATTTCGGCAGTAACTTTCGCGCCGGGCAAAATCCCTCCATGGCCGGGTTTAGCACCTTGAGAAAGCTTTATTTCGATCATTTTTACTTGTTGAGAAATAGCGTTTTCTCGAAATTTTTCGGAGTCGAAACCGCCCTGTTCATTACGACAACCAAAATAACCCGAGCCAATCTCCCACACTAGATCACCACCCACTTGGGGACCTGTACCACGGTGATGGCGAGAAATCGATCCTTCGCCCGTGTCGTGATAAAAGTTGCCACGTTTGGCACCAGCGTTGAGCGCGAGGATTGCATTAGCTGATAAAGCACCAAAACTCATCGCTGAGATGTTAAACACACTCGCATTGTATGGTTGTTTACAATTGGCTCCGCCAATAGTGAAGCGAAAATCATGACTGGAAATTTCAACAGGCACTATAGAATGATTCATCCATTCGTATTGCGACTCATAAACATTGAGCTGAGTGCCAAAAGGTCGATTATCTGCCACACCTTTAGCACGTTGATAGACAATGGAGCGTTGCACACGTGAATAAGGGAGTTCTTCAGTATCGGCTTCGATGAAATATTGACGAATCTCAGGCCGGATGTATTCTAGAAAAAAACGCAGATGAGCAAGCACTGGATAATTACGCCGGATGGCGTGTTGAGGCTGGTAATAATCGAAATAACCAATCAGTGTGAGTACACCAAATAACAACGCTGGCCAAAGCCACAACGCAGAAAAACCTGACAAAAAACCGAACAAAAGGGTGAGTAACCCACAGATAGTCCAAACCCAATACCGCTGCGGAACAATAGCATCCAGAGCATTAATCATGTGGGAGTCCCTCCAATTATTGAAGGCAGATCATAGCAGTCTGATCAATTAAAAGTCGCCCCATAATAAACTGCCAGAGCCCTACTCTTTTCTTTACAAATATTTAGCCCAAAGAAAAGTCTTTATTTCAAAAATATTTTAACTCTAGCGATAAGTTGGGTCATCGAGTACGGCTTCAAAATATAATCATCCGCACCCAAGTCATAACCTTTTATAAAGTCCTTTTCGGCCCCCTTTATATTAAGCATAATTATAGGAACATGCTCTCTGTTTGGATCATTACGCAACTGTTTTAATACTGCAAAACCATCTAACACTGATATCTGTATATCAAGAATAATGAGGGAGATATATTTCAACGACAATACAGCCATTGCCTCCATTGTGTTGGTGGCATGTTCTACCAAGAAACCATTAAGCAACAATTGTTTTGTGATAGAAGTAGCATGCTTAACATCATCTGAGACAACCAAAATAGTAAAGGCGCTAAAGTCAGTTTTCGGTGCTGTACTATCATGATTAAAATCGACAATTGCATCTTCAACATGGGGAATCAGGGAGAGTTTTCTGTGCCTATTTTTGTTCTGGAGAAAGTTGTCAATTTGATCAACCAGCTTGTAAGAGTCAAAAGGTTTAGTGAAAAATTTTTGAGCACCAAGGCTCATACATTCGACTCTGATGACATCTTCGGTCATGACTGACATGACAAATACAGATAGCTTTTTTTGCTGTTAAATTTTATTTTTCGCAATACATCGCGCCCATCACCATCGGGCAACACCAGGTCCAACACTAGCAGAGAAAATTCTTGTTTATCGAGATATTCGTACGCCTTTGCTGCAGTCTTGACCCAAATTGTTTTATACAAGCCAGACTTTAACCTGAGGTTAGCCACCAGTTGATTTGCAATAGGTTCGTCATCTTCAACAATCAGGATAGTCATCTGATCATTGGTTCCTGCATTTTTTTTGGTTGTGACCGACTTTAGCGCGACCAGCAGCACAGCCATTTTTTTTATTAACTTATCTGTGCTGGCTTGTGCCAATTCATTGCTCGCATCACTAATATCAGCAAAACCGTGCGTTGTTGCAGACTCTTGCAGTGAATGCGCCAGCTTTTTTATATCTTGCTCAACTTGAATATTGCCGGGCTGAAAATCTCGCAGTAGAGAGCTAATGTATTCA
Source organism: uncultured Gammaproteobacteria bacterium (assembly GCA_903844415.1). GTDB lineage: Bacteria > Pseudomonadota > Gammaproteobacteria > Pseudomonadales > Pseudohongiellaceae > CAILUG01. Next base: position 1,746 of record CAIMTR010000294.1, on the reverse strand, counting down.
ATCATCACCAACAAATATTGTATAAACTGCTCAGTCTTTTTTATCATAGCTTTAGCATCAAACCCGTGGCAAATTATAAAAATATTTAAAGCATAATTACCTAATAAAAAATTTCGTGTTTCATGTGCAAGTTCTACCCTATAACCTGTAGGATTTTTTCAACAACATCTACGGATCCCCTCCCATTTGCGTTGTTGTTCAGAGCGGAAAAACATACCACGATCCAGAACTGGTAAATCTGCATGATGCGCTTGATGATGTACTAGGTAGCGTTCGTAGTCATCATCCCCGGAAATATGTCGCAGAATTTGCCAGTATTGCTTTAATCGAACCTTGAAAGAAGTGAGCACAATTTCATACCTCATGCAGTTGCGTGACTACATAGTCTGTTTCACTGCTCGGTAAACATCCACGTCCAGCAAGTGTGGCATAACATACACGCACAGTTTCGATTACTAGAACCCAGGTTGTTAGCAAGAAAAATAGTGTTAGTCCTGCATCAAGCCTGTCGTTAAAAATCAAAGTTTCTGCTTGTGCGGCAGCATCAGCTACTAAGGAGCCATCTGCAAGTTTGCCAGTCAGATCGCGTGCATGTGATAGAAACCCAATACGCACATCTTCATTGAACAGTTTTTCCCAGGCTGCTGCTGTTGTGATCGTAACCAACCACACCAACGGCAATGCCGTAACCCAGGCATACTGAACCCGGCGCGACTTGACAATAATGGTCGTCGCCACACAAAGCGCAATAGCAGCCAACATCTGGTTAGCAATACCAAATAAGGGCCAGAGACTATTAATGCCACCCAGAGGATCAATAATACCCATGTACAAAAAGTAACCCCAAGCTCCTACCACCAAAGCACTGCAAAAAATTACCCCTGGGTACCAACTAGTGCGACCCAGTGCTGGATAAATATTGCCCAACATGTCTTGCAACATAAAGCGTGCGACCCTGGTACCTGCATCCACAGTGGTGAGGATGAACAAGGCTTCGAACATTATGGCGAAGTGGTACCACACATCCAGCAAGGTGTTGCCAAAAGCGCTGGCAAATATGCTGGCCATGCCTACTGCAAGAGAAGGTGCGCCACCTGTCCGTGCGAACAGAGATGTCTCTCCCATTTCACGCGCAAGTACTTGCATCTGCTCAACTGTAACAGGGAAGCCCCAGGATGAAATAGTTGCTACCGCCTGTGCTGCGTCAGCACCCACTATGCCCGCCGGACTGTTAATGGCAAAGTAGATTCCGGGTTCAAGAATAGTAGCTGCAATCATCGCCATGATGGCAACAAAGGATTCCATCGCCATAGCACCGTAGCCGATAAAGCGGACATCACGTTCGTTGGCAATCAATTTTGGAGTTGTCCCCGAGGCTATCAGTGCGTGAAAACCCGAGATCGCACCACAGGCAATAGTGATGAAAACAAAGGGGAATAGTTTACCGCCAAATACCGGTCCAGTGCCGTCGATAAAACTCGTTACAGCAGGCATCTGAATGTCTGGGCGCAGAATAATGATGGCAATCGCCAAACCGATAATCGTACCAATTTTCATAAAGGTTGACAGATAGTCGCGGGGCGCCAAAAGTAACCACACGGGCAATACAGCTGCCGCAAAGCCATAGCCAATGATCATCAAAGACAAGGCTGGGCCATCGAAGTCGAACCAAGAGCGAAAAGCACTATCATCAATCCAGCCACCACCGAATACAGCCAAGAGCAGCAGAGCGACACCAATAGCAGT
>CAIMTR010000293.1 GCA_903844415.1 uncultured Gammaproteobacteria bacterium | reverse complement strand
ATCATGATGTACACCTCGGGATGACCGAAGAACCAGAACACATGCTGGAACAATACTGGGTCGCCACCTCCGGCCGCACTGAAAAAGCTTGTACCAAAGTGAATATCGAACAACATCATCGTTACCACACCCGCCAGTACCGGCATTACCGCAATTAACAAATAAGCAGTAATCAGCCAGGTCCAAACAAACATCGGCATTTTCATGTAAGTCATACCGGGCGCACGCAGATTTTGGATGGTGGCGATAATGTTGATGGCACCCATGATCGACGAGGCGCCCATAATGTGAATGGCGAAGATGAAGAAGGTAACGGTAGACGGAGCGTAGGTCGTGGATAACGGCGCGTAGAAAGTCCAACCAAAATTAGGGCCGCCTGCATCCATCAATAAAGTGGATGACAACATTGCAAATGCAAACGGTAAAATCCAGAAGCTCCAGTTGTTCATGCGGGGCAACGCCATGTCGGGCGCGCCAATCATCAGTGGAATCATCCAGTTTGCCAGGCCAACAAATGCCGGCATTACCGCACCAAAAACCATCACCAACCCGTGCATGGTAGTCATCTGGTTAAAAAAGCTCGGTTCAACAAACTGTAAACCAGGCTGAAACAATTCGGCACGAATCACCAGCGCAAACGTACCGCCCAGCAGAAACATGGCAAAACTGAACCACAAATACATCGAGCCTATGTCTTTGTGGTTGGTAGTGTACAGCCAGCGCGTAATGCCTTTGGCTGGGCCATGGTGATGATCGTCGTGTCCTATCGCCATTTGTTTGATTCCTTAAACTTGTATTAGTGCTTTATGTTGGGGTTGGGTGCTTGTGAGCTGCTTATTCACCAGCAGCCTGCAGTTGCAATATCTCAACTGGTGTGATCATGTCACCCATGGTGTTGCCAAATGCATTACGCTCGTAGGTAACCACGGCGGCGATATCCACCGGACTTAGCAGAGCGCCATAAGCCGACATCGCTGTGCCCGGACGACCATTGATCACGGTAGCTACATGATCGCCAATTGGGCCGGTGGCGATTGGACTACCAAGCAAAGAAGGAAATGCCGGCGGCAAACCTTGACCATTTTGTTGATGACAAGCCATGCAGAAAGTGGTGTAAACGGTTTGACCTTGTGCGACCAGTTGCTCCAGGCTCCACTCTTGATTGGCCAGTTCCGCGACGGCTGCAGCCGCTTTTTGTTTGTCTGCTATCCAGTTGTTGTAGTCGGCTTCTGCCATTACCTGCACGACTATCGGCATAAACCCATGATCCTTGCCACATAACTCGGTACATTGACCACGATATATGCCGGGCTGTTCGGCAATGAACCAGGATTCATTTACAAAACCAGGTACAGCATCTTTTTTCACTGCCAGATCAGGCACCCACCAAGAATGAATTACGTCGGCAGAGGTCAGTAGTAAGCGCACTTTTTTGTTAACCGGAACCACCATGGGCGCATCTACTTCCAGCAAATAATTTTCCCCTTTAGCAGCGATGTTTTGAATTTGCTCAGCTGGCGTCGCCAGGTTACTGAAAAAGACAACTTCCTCGCCGGTTGCTGTCAAATACCGATATTGCCAGCGCCATTGGTAGCCAGTGACCATAATGTCGAGATCGGATTCAGAACTGTCGTAGATCTGCGTCAACACTTGAGTGGCCGGAATAGCCATGACGATGAGAATGACAAAAGGAATTGTCGTCCAGATCATTTCAACTTTGGTGCTGTGAGTGAAAGTGGCAGGAATTGCCCCTTTAGACTTACGATACGCGAACAGCGAATAAACCAGTACGCCATACACGAGTACCCCGATAACCACGCAGATCCAGAAAATAGTCATGTGTAGACTGTAAGTTTTCCGGCTGATACTGGTAATGCCCAGTGGCATGTTCAGTTCCCACGCTGCCAAGGCTGCAGTACTAACTACAGCAAGTACGACACTGACCAATCCGCGCCACAGCTTGTTCTTTGGCAACATTCGCCATTTCTCCATGTCAATTGTAAATTCACAGACTAACCGTTAGCGCAGGCAAGCCTGACTAACTGGGAGCCCATTCTGTTTTTTATTTAATTTTTTACTACTTTTTGTACTGCTTGCCTGGTTCTACTTTCATTTTTCTTTTGATGCCCTGACTGGCAGGACTGGAGAACACCGGAGGGACCAGCTCTAGAAAAACACGCTGGAAACGCCTGAATAGTAGGTTGCACAAACTTTAATAAAATTTGCGCCCCTATCAAACGGTTATTATTATATCAGCATGGTTGCTATATTTGGCATCTCAAAATCTGGCTTTACAAATAATTTACATCAAATAAGTTTGACTTCGTTACGGCGGCATTACGCGGTGAAATGCGCTGTTTTTAACTGCTTGCCTTGGCTAGAATCTGAGATCCTGATACACAACCACCCTTGTTGAGAAACAGCATGACGATCCGCAGTTATATGCAGCATATCCCCTCCCTTGCTCAGGGAGTTTTTGTGGATGCAAGCGCCGTGGTTATAGGGCGCGTTACCCTCGGTGTTGACGTTTCTATATGGCCAATGACAGCCGTTCGCGGTGACGTACACGATATTAGTGTAGGGGATCGCACCAATGTGCAGGACGGCTCGGTGTTGCATACCACCTCCCCCGAATCATTTCCAAGTAATGGCTTTCCGCTTGTCATTGGCGCAGATGTGACGATCGGCCATCGGGTTATTTTGCACGGCTGCCGTATAGGCAATCGCGTGCTGATCGGCATGGGTGCCATTGTGATGGACGGCGCTGTGATTGAAGACGATGTGATGCTTGGTGCGGGCAGTGTGGTCAGTCCGGGCAAAGTGTTATCGTCGAAGGGACTGTATGTCGGCTCTCCCGCCAAGCGAATACGGGAATTGCGCACCGAGGAGTTAGAGTTTTTACTCTACAGCGCCCACCATTATGTGCGCTTGAAAGATAAACACATCAGCAGTTCGGTTACCCTAAGCTGACCAAAAAAACAGTAAGCCCAGTTACCGTGCCGCTAATTTGTATGGCTACGCGTTTCTGAGGGCTTCTAGCACCGTAAGAGTTAGTGGTCTTACGCCGCGCCAGATCCAGAAAGACTCAGCTGCCTGTTCGACCAGCATGCCAAGACCGTCGATGATTTTGACCGCGCCATGTTGCTGTGCCCAACGCAAAAATATTGTTGGCTCTTTGCTGTACATCAGGTCGTAACACCAAGCATTGGGATTCAACAATTGGTGCGGTAAAGGTGGCAGTTCGTCGTGCAAACTTGCGGACGTGGCGTTGATCACCCAATCAAAAGATTGGCCAGATAATTGCTCATAAGTACAAGCTTGCACCTGGCCGTGCTGGCTAAACATAGAGGCTAATTCTGCTGCTTTACTAATAGTGCGGTTGGCTATGCAAATAAAGCTGGGCTGTTGTTGCAACAGCGGCTGTAGGATGCCACGGGTTGCTCCACCCGCGCCCAAAATCAAAACTGAAGCCTGTGCCAACTTGCCGCCGTGATTGTGAAGAATATCTTGCACCAGACCAATTCCATCCGTGTTGTGCCCGTGTAAACGACCATCGGCATCCAACACTAAAGTATTTACCGCACCCGCTATGCCTGCTGCTGGCGAAAGTATCGAAGCCAACATACACGCTTCCTGCTTGAAGGGCACCGTGATGTTAAGCCCCTTACCGCCGGCAGAAAAAAATTCTTGTACACGAGCGGCAAAGGTTTCTGGCTCTACCAACAATGTGCTGTATTGCAACTGCTGGCCGGTCTGCTGGGCAAACGCGGCGTGAATACGCGGCGATTTGCTGTGTATTACCGGGTTACCCATTACTGCATATTGATCAATCACTGCCACCTCCTCCGCACTTAATTTGCCCAGTCTCGTGGCCGTAAATAGTCGGTGTACAGACGCGCTTCTGCTGTGCCGGGTTCGGGTTTGTAATCGTAGTCCCAACGTACCTCGGGCGGCAGCGACATGAGGATAGATTCGATTCTGCCAACACCGGACTGCAAACCAAAGATTGTGCCGCGATCGACGACAAGGTTGAACTCCACATAGCGCCCACGTCGATATTTTTGAAAGCGTTTTTCAGTGTCGCCATATGGTGTGTCTTTGCGCCGTTGCAATATCGGCACATAAGCATCTAGAAAACTGTTGCCCACCGCCTGCATTAATCCAAAGCTTTTGTCGAATCCCCATTCGTTGAGGTCGTCAAAAAACAAACCCCCAATGCCACGTGGTTCATTACGATGTTTGAGAAAAAAATAATCGTCACACTCTTTTTTGAAACGTGGATACACTTCTGCCCCAAACGGGTCACACGCTTTTTTGGCAGTCATGTGCCAGTGCTTGCAATCTTCATCAACGCCGTAATATGGCGTTAAATCGTAACCACCACCAAACCACCACACGGGTTCAATACCTGGTTTTTCCGCAATAAAAAAACGGATGTTGGCATGTGAAGTTGGCGCATACGGATTACGCGGATGTATAACTAGTGAAACTCCCATGGCCTGAAAGGAACCACCAACTAATTCTGGACGTTTTAAAGTTGCGGCGGGCGGTAGCGCTTTTCCAAACACATGGGAAAAATTTACCCCCCCTTTTTCGATTACTGCCCCGTCGACAAGAACACGTGTAATACCACTGCCCCCTGCATCCCGATCCCAACTGTCGGTTCTGAACTTACTTGAACCATCGACAGATTCCAGCCCTGCACAAATTTGCGACTGAATGTTCAGTAAATAATTTTTTATAAGATTAGCATCAATGTTGATTAATTTTTCAGTCATGGATAGTACTTACCTTTTTGCTTTTCTGATGACGTCCGTTGAGTTGAGATCGCAAATCTTAGTTGGCCCCAGCAAGCCGCCGAGTTTGCCTGGCACTACATAATCCAGGCGACTGCCAAACATGGTGAGAACCCTGAGTTGGTTGGTGGCTGGCGACAATGATGCAGGATTTGCAGACGTAGATACCAAGGGCCCGCCAAAAGCTCTACACAGCTGAACTACTATTGGATGTGCACTTACCCGTACTGCCACTGTAGTAAATTGTCCTTTAATCCAAACTGGAACGAGTTGATCAGGATCAGGTAACAACCAAGTTACCGGCCCTGGCCAACTCTGCTTTAACAACAATAATTGAGCAGCACTCAGCGGAGATAATAATGGTGCGATTTGCTTCATTGTTGCCGCCACTAGAATCAGCCCTTTTTCCACCGGTCGTTGCTTGAGCTGCAACAGCCGCTCCACGGCTGCGGCATGGTAGGGATCACATCCTAAGCCCCAGACGCCT
>CAIMTR010000292.1 GCA_903844415.1 uncultured Gammaproteobacteria bacterium | reverse complement strand
TTGGCGGCATGCCATATTCCAAAGCGGTAATGTAATCCTGGTCGAAATGCATGGCTTCTATGTCGCCAGCTTCTTTGGCAGCAACTTGGGCTCGAAAACGTTCAGCCTGATCTTCAGCATCATTCAACTCTGAAAAACCATTGGCAATTTCTCGGCCGCCTATAAACAGTTCGAAGCGGTCTGTAATAAGCGGATTATTATCGTTACGACGTGCGAGTGGAGAAACTTCAGTCGGGTATTCAGTCACAAAAGTGGGTTGCTGAAGTTGATGTTCCACTTTAATTTCAAAAATTTCCATCTGTAATTTTCCAATACCCCAAGACTCTTTGACCTGACTCCCACAAGAACTCGCGAGCACACGTAATAGCTCAAGATTGGTTAATTGCTCTACCGTGGCAACAGGAAAATAATGCTGGATTGCTGCTACTACAGTAAGACGCTGAAAAGGCAAACCAAAATCAATAACGTACTCTTGATAAGGTACTTGAGTATTTCCAAGCACCTGCTCCGCGATACTTCGCAACATTAGTTCAGTCATGTCCATAAGCTCATGATAATCAGCATATGCTTGATAAAACTCAAGCATAGTAAACTCAGGATTATGCCGCGTGGAGAGTCCTTCATTACGAAAATTTCTGTTGATTTCAAATACTCGCTCAAAGCCACCCACCACCAAACGTTTGAGATATAACTCTGGGGCAATACGTAAATACATATCTTGATTCAAGGCATTGTGGTGGGTGACAAAAGGGCGCGCAACTGCCCCACCGGGTATTAATTGCATCATAGGCGTTTCTACTTCCATGAAATTACGCTCATTCATGAAACGTCTTATGCAGTCGACAATTTTTGAACGTAGGATAAATGTGTTACGGGTTTCTTCATTGGCTATCAAATCTACGTAACGTTGCCGATAACGCACTTCAGTATCATGCAAGCCATGATATTTATCCGGCAAAGGTCGCAGTGCTTTAGTAAGAAGTTGTAGGGTATGTGCCCATACAGTCAACTCACCTTTGCCAGTACGAAACACATGACCGTGCACACCAATAATGTCACCTAAATCCAGACCTTTGTTAACTGCTGTTTGTTCATCGCTGAATTCTTTGTGATTAAGATACAACTGAATTTGGCCACTTACATCTTGAATTACCATAAAAGGACCGCGCATACGAATGACACGTCCTGCTACTTTGGCTGGAATTTGTTCTGCTTCCAGTACTTCCTTGCTCGATTCAGCAAAAAGAGAATGTAACTGAGCTGACAAGAAATCCCGACGAAAGTCATTTGGGAATGGATTTCCTAAGGTCCGCAAGGCATGTAATTTGTCCCGACGCTGCGCTATCAGTTTATTTTCGTCCTGAGGTTGCTGGTCGCCGTGATTGTTGTCGCTCATGATCAAATTCCTGTGAAGTAAAAAAACTACAAGCCCATTTTTAGACTGGCTTCCATAAATTTATCCAGATCACCGTCCAGAACTGCACTGGTATTGCTAGTTTCAATCCCAGTACGTAAATCTTTGATACGTGACTGATCGAGTACATAAGAGCGAATCTGACTACCCCAGCCGATGTCTGCTTTGGTATCTTCAATTATCTGCTGACTTTCGCGTTTTTTCTGTACTTCCAGTTCGTAAAGTTTTGCTTTCAATTGTTTAATGGCTGTGTCTCGGTTTTTATGTTGTGACCTTTCACTCTGACACTGCACTACGATTCCTGTGGGTTCATGGGTCATGCGGATCGCTGAATCAGTCTTGTTTACGTGTTGTCCACCCGCACCACTAGCACGGTAGGTATCTACTCTTACCTTGCTCATATCCAGTTCAATGAGAATATTGTCATCAACTTCTGGCGAGACAAATACTGAAGAAAACGAAGTATGGCGACGATTACCAGAATCAAATGGAGATTTTCTGACTAATCGATGCACGCCGGTTTCGGTACGTAACCAACCGTAAGCATATTCACCTTCAAAATGAATCGTGGCACTTTTTATACCCGCAACCTCTCCGGCTGAGGCTTCCATTAATTCCGTTTTATAGCCGTGACTGTCACCCCAGCGTAGATACATGCGCAACAAAATTTCGGCCCAGTCTTGTGCTTCAGTGCCGCCTGAACCGGATTGAATATCCAAATACGCATTATTGGGATCCATAGGCCCGGAAAACATCCGGCGAAATTCCAATTGTTCAAGACTCGCCCGCGCTTTAGCAAGCTCCTGAAGTGTTTCATCTAAGAGGACAACATCATTTTCATCGTCGGCCAATATAATCAGATCGCGAATATCTGCAAATTGGGAATCGAGCTTGAGCAAAGTAAGGACTACTTTTTCTAATTCTGATTTTTCCTTACCAAGGGCTTGAGCATATTCAGGTTTGTCCCACACCTTTGACTCTCCCAGTTCGAGGGATACTTCAGCCAGTCTGTCCTGTTTTTGGTCGAAGTCAAAGATACCCCCGTATTATTTGCATGCGCTCAAAATATTCTTTTATCTGTTGCAGATGTCCATTGACTTCCAGCATGCAAAACTCCGTAAAATTTACATTTTAGCTGAAGCTTAAGGCAAAACCTACGCTAGCACCTGGTCTTTTGTGTGGTGTCCTTGGTTCTAACATCCCGTAGAATCCAGTTTCATTTTTTATGGATTCACAACGTGGCTGAAGAATGCAGCTTTTCTAACGCTAAAATACACTGGGATGATGACCAACGCCCGCATTCCACTGTGTATGGTGATATCTATTTTTCCCGAGCCGATGCTGTGGGAGAAAGCACCCATGTTTTTCTAAAAGGTAACCAGCTACCTGAGCGCTGGCGCCAATTACAGCCTAGCAATTTTACGATTGGGGAACTAGGTTTTGGTGCAGGGCTTAACTTTTTGAATACTTGCAGGGAATGGTGTAGATCAGCACCAGAATCTGCACAGTTACATTATCTGTCCTGCGAATTACACCCCTTCACACTTCCCGACATGCACCGAATGTATGACGGATTACCCCAATTGCAGGAGTTCAGTAAACAACTTTTACTCTACTACCCTGACCACACGGGTGGAATTCATCAACTTGAACTTATTTTTGGTAGACACCACATAAGCTTGACCTTGCTTTATGGGGACGCAGCACAAATGCTTTCCTCAATGGAGCAACCTGAAGGATTCAAAGTGGATTGTTGGTATTTAGATGGATTTTCTCCCAAACTCAATTCTGCTATGTGGCAACCCTCCCTGCTCCAAATAATTGCCCGCTTAAGCAGAACTGGCACAACGCTTAGTACATATTCTGTAGCAGGTGTTTTAAGGCATGGCTTACAAGTAGCAGGCTTTGTTACCAAAAAAATTGCTGGGTTTGCCAGCAAGCGTCACATGTTGACTGCTGTTCTGGCTGGATCGGACCAACTACATGTCACAACCGTCATTGAGCGTGTAACTACTCATACTAAAGAAGAAGCCGTAAAATCCGTTTGTATTATCGGTGCTGGTTTGGCCGGTTGCAGCACTGCATTTGCACTCGCACAAAGTGGTTGGCAAGTGTTACTGTTGGAACGGGAGAGCTCCATTGCAAGACTAGGCTCAGGCAACCCCCAAGGTATCCTCCATTACCGGCCTTCCAAAGCTCACACGGCTGAACGCGAGTTCAATCTACATGCCTATCTCTATGCGGTGCGTCATTACCGGAAATTGGCTGCAGAAAAAAAATTTTCTTGGCATGCCTGCGGCATGCTGCAACTTGCAGTTACTGACAAGTTGCTAAGTCGATATAAGGGACTTGTTAAAGATGATCAATATTCGGAAAAAATACTGACCTTGTTGGAGGCTGAAGAGGCGAGTAAGGTTGCTGGAATAAATCTGGATTTAGCAGGTTTGTATTTGCCTGACTCCGGCTGGATGTCGCCACCTGATCTGTGTGCATTCTATGCAAGTCATCCGCGCATAGAATTAAAAACTAGTACTGAGCTAGTAGCGATGGACTATTCGTCTGCAGGCTGGCAACTCACGACACAAAAAGGTTCTGTGTGTGATTTACTACAATTTAGTACCGTAATTCTATGTAATGCAGCGGACGCATATTCGTTTAGCCAAACCCACCACTACCCGCTCGTCTGCAATTTAGGACAGGTTGATTTCTATTCTTCTACCTTGTCATCACACTTAAAAACCGTATTGTGCGGACAGGGATACATATTACCCACCACAGGTGTTTATCAAAGTGTTGGTGGTAGTTTTTTTGTGTCAAACCAGAGCGAAGAGGCCTCAGCGGTACGTGAAAAAGACCATGTATCCGCAGTAAAAGCCATGAATCAGGAAATGGCTGTTGCTCTTAGCACTGCACAGCCGATTGGCCACCGTATCGCTGTGCGCTGCGCTACGCCAGATCGTATGCCATTAGTAGGCCCAGTAACTTACGATTTATCGTCAGCAACTAATAATTCTCTATTACCGAGGGGGCTGTATCTCAATATAGCCCATGGATCTCATGGTTTAACCCGCACACCAATAAGCGCTGCCTATCTGGCCAGTTTACTGAACAATACTCCTCTCCCCTTGTCTGCAAAAGTTACCCGCGTTATTCGTCCTGACCGGTTTTAGCTATTTTGGCGAGATTTTAATCGGGCAATTGCTGAGGTCGCTTGTAGACTCTGAAGTAACTCCATCGTTTGTAAGGTAACTGAAGACAGATCTGTTGCAGCAGTAAGCTTATTAGTCAAAAAACACAATCCTTCTATTTCGAATAGCTTGGACTTCAGCATCTGAGTTTGACCGGGATCAGTAATATGTTGCAGGGCTGTGGTGAGCAACAACATGAGCTCTCGCAATACTTTAACCCTATAGAAGGCAGAAAATATTTTCTCAGCCTGTTGTGGAGAATCTCGCCAGTTTATATTTGGAAAGAGCTTTTGCGTAACCCACTGACCCGCACCATAACAATCGTAGATCACACAGCCAGAAAAACCGCAACTTGCAAGCTCCTTATGAACACCACAGCGAAAGTCTTCTTGCAAATTGACACAAGGAATATGGGCTTCTTTGTTGTATGCAAAACCTTGTTCGACATCAAATGCAGGTGCAACACAACACAATGCACTACAGGACGCACAATCTGGTTTGAAATTAATATCGAGCAGGGTCGAGTTTAGAGTCATTAGCAGGGTAAACAGTGAATACCCTGCAGCTGAACCCTTTTTCAGATACCGCTAGAAAAATAATGTGTAAGGACACTGTGTAAAAATTCGGTGTCTTGACTGCCCGCAAGTTCACGAATTGAATGCATGGCAAAAGTAGGCACCCCAATATCTAAGGTTGGAATACCTAGTTCAGTAGCAACCAGTGGGCCTATGGTGCTACCACAACCCATATCACTTCGAACTACAAAACTCTGCACAGGTACTTTTACCTCCGCACACAAGTTGCGGAAAAAAGCACTAGTTTCACTGTTAGTAGCATAACGTTGATTGGCATTGAATTTAATGACTGGGCCTGAATTCAACAAAGGTCCGTGGTTACTGTCGTGTTTATCTGCGAAATTTGGGTGTAGCCCATGGGCATTATCAGCTGAGATAAACATTGAGTTATGGAGCATACGTTGCAGAGTTTCAGCACTATTATCATGTAATTTTTCAACAAGGCGTGCCAATACCGAAGCAAGAAATGTCCCAGATGCTCCCGAGGTCGAAGCACTTCCTACTTCTTCGTGATCTGTATAAACGAGCAGTTTGTTAGCTTGTCCGCTGCTCGACAGCAGGCTTTGCAGACCGATGTAACAACTTAACAAATTATCTAACCGCGCAGAGGCAATAAACTCTTGTTTAAAACCAACCAAAGCTGGTGGATTTACATCGTAAAGCGACAAATCAAAATCAAGAACGGTTTCTACATCTGCATCTGGATATTGATTTTTTATCTGCTGGGCAAGTACCAACCTAAAGTCAGCTATTTTTTGGCTATTTTGTTGCCACAGCAGTGGGGGCAGATCGGTTTGTGAATTAATACTTCGCTTATGGTTT
>CAIMTR010000291.1 GCA_903844415.1 uncultured Gammaproteobacteria bacterium | reverse complement strand
TTTTACCAAATCATGGTGGGTTTTCGTCGCCCGTATCATTATGGCCAGTGGCTTTATGCTGGCAGTACTGTTGTTACTGCAAGATACGCCAGCCCAATGGTTAGCTTGGAGCGATTTTGTTCGTGTGGGGAAACTGCTTTTAATTTGCACGCTTGGTGGGCTTGCATATTCAATTGCACTTCTGGTTCTAGGGGTACGTCTCTCAAATTTTCGTACATGACAAGTTGATTTCCAAACCACAGCATATAATTACACTACATTTCCAGCTTAAAGTAGCCAATGCAAGTATTCAAAACTTTACAACAAATCCAGCAGAATTTTTTTTCCTGTGTTGCTACTGTCGGAAAATACGATGGTTTGCATGTGGGTCATCAACGCATCCTAGATGTATTGCTTGAAGAAGCAAATATGCTCGGATTACCTTCTGTAGTAGTGCTTAGTGAGCCGCAACCAGAAGAGTTTTTTGGAGGTAGTGACGCGCCACCAAGGTTGAACCATTTTTATGACAAAGTGGAATTCTTGACACAATATGGTGTAGATGCCATCTATTGTCTGAACTTTGACCATGATTTAAGCCAGCAAAGTGCAGAGTATTTTGTTCGGGAGTTTCTTGTAAACGGATTGCGTATCAAAAGCATAGTAATTGGTGACGATTTCCGTTTCGGCAAAAATCGAAAGGGAGACCATGTCTTGTTGCAGAAACTGGCTCAGGAGCTACATTTCAAGATAACGGCAGTAGCTCCTTGTTGTTATCACGATGAGAGAGTCAGCAGCACCCTGATCAGGGCCAATTTACAAGCTGGGGATTGCAAGAAAGTACAAGAACTACTGGGTCGCAACTATAGTATCAGTGGAAAAATAATAAAAGGTAGGCAACTGGGTCGTCAGATTGGCGTGCCCACTGCTAATCTTGAATTACTAACGCGAGCCTTGCCTATAGCTGGAGTGTTTGCTGTATCAGTCAAGTTACGTGACATGGTTTATCAGGGAGTAGCCAATGCCGGATTCAAGCCAACCGTAAGTAATCAAGAAATACCTTCATTAGAAGTGCATCTGCTCAACTTCAATGAGGAAATATATAGTGAATCTATCCAAGTACAATTTGAGATGAAAATTCGTGATGAAAAAAAATTTACAGGGTTGGAGCAACTCCAGCAACAAATAAAATTAGACATTGATCAGGTTAAAAAATATTTTAATAAAATTGATCAAGTGATCGAGCGGTAAATAATGCAGACATCCAAGCTAGGTAAGCAAAAAATCTCTGGTTCCATGCTGCTAGTCCTGGCGGTGTCGATTGTACTGTTCGATCAAATTACAAAATATTTGGTCAGCAACCAAATGGAATTAGGTCAGAATATCCAAATATTTTCGGGTTTTGATTTGTGGCTTGTGCATAATTCTGGTGCTGCTTTTAGTTTTCTCGATAATGCCGGTGGTTGGCAAAGGTGGGTACTGGCTACAATATCACTGCTGGTCAGCGTAGTGCTTTGTATATGGCTCTTGCGCTTGCCTAAACAGCAAAAATTATTGGCGGTTGCCCTAAGTATCGTGTTGGGAGGAGCTGTAGGTAAACTTATAGACCGACTCTTGATGGGTTACGTTTTTGACTTTATAAGCGTGTATTAC
>CAIMTR010000290.1 GCA_903844415.1 uncultured Gammaproteobacteria bacterium | reverse complement strand
GGCATGTCACTGTAAGAGACCTCGCGCCCGAGTGCATAGGTCATCAAGTTCTCGGTCAGAGCTCGCACAAACATGTCGGAACGTGCGACCAATGCTTTGTTCAGATCCACTGGTCCCGCGATTGGCGTGCCATCCGGCAACACGCCGCTGGTGTCGATGGCTGTCAGAGTGTCTGGATCATAGGTGCGGAACTGGCCAACGGTATCAAAACTCTCCAGCGCAAGGCCAAGCGGATCCATTACACCGTGGCAGCCGTTGCAGGTCGGGTTGGCACGATGCTGTTCTAGTCGGTCACGTACTGTTTTAGCAATTTTGCCTGCGCTGTTTTCGGGAAATGCATCCACACCCGCAGGCGGATCGGTGGGTGGTGTACCTAAAATGCGATCAAGTATCCAGGCGCCACGCAACACTGGAGAGGTGCGGTTGGGGTTGGCGGTCAGCATCAGAATTCCGCCCTTGCCCAGCAAGCCATGCCTTACTGGGTTTTCCAGTATCACTTTGCGGAAGTGGCTACCTTTGACGTTATCAATACCGTAATGCATCGCAAGCCGTTCATTGAGGAAGGAGTAATCGGCATCTAGCAAGCGGGTCACACTTTGGTCGCTGCGTAGAATGCTGTCTATAAACAGATTCAATTCCTGTTTGAACATCGGGCGCGGATCCAGCGCTCCACTGGCATTACGAAAGATGCCGCGATTGGGTGAAATCTCGTTGAGCTTAGCCAAATTCAACCACTGTGCAGCAAAGTCGCTTACTAAGGTTTTGGATTTGGGATCTGCCAGCATGCGCTGCACCTGGGTTTTTAACTCATTTGGATCGTTGAGCTTTCCTGCGTTAGCCAGATTCAGCAGTTCTTCATCGGGTAGGCTGCTCCAGATAAAGAACGACAGGCGTGAAGCTAGCTCAAAGTCGCTAACAGTCTTGGTCTCGGTGTCAAACAAACCTTCTTCGGCGCGATAGATAAAATGTGGACTTACCAGCACTGCGCTCAGTGCATCGCGAACGCCCGATTCAAAATCACCGATCTGGCGACTGCGCTCGTAGAACGCCATTAACTGACCCATATCTTCGTCCGTTACCGGGCGGCGGAACGCACGTGCTGCCAAATTGGAAAGGATCTGTTGAGCGCACGCCGTTTCTTCAGCAGTCTCAAGCGGATAACACACAAAAATTTTCTTGCGGCTCTCAGTGTCACTCATGCCAGTGACTTCCAGTGGGCCACGCACCTGCAACGAATGCACCGCGTGTACACGATCCTGACCTCCCTCCATTGCAGGAATACTAGCCCGTTCGTCGCTTTCCGCCATTGAACGCTGCAAGAAGGTGACGGTCACGATGTGCTGACCAGCGGTCGCCTGAAAACGGATGTTCTTCAGGCGGTTGTTAATTTGAGCCACGGCGTCGTCAAGGATCTGGTCGATCCATCTATGATCAGCATCGCCCCCCACCACAGTACGATAGAACTCTTTGCCATCGAGCAAGGCGAGCACGGTATTCTCAAATTCCATATTTGGCACTTCACGGGCCAGCGCCATATCGCCGATGGCTAACTCATAGGTACCATCGGCGAGGAACGTGTGCTCAACGCTCATGCCGCCGCGTGTGCCGAAAGGCATGCCTTGGTTATGGCGTTGCTGGCTGCCGGTGCCATCAATACCGCGGGGTGGTAGAGAAATGATCATGTCAGCTACATTGCCGTAAGTTTCCATGATGGGGATCGGACGGCGATCGCCGACTGCATCATGGGCAATAGTGCGAGCAGCGTTTAGGTATTGGTCGATAAAGGCGGGGCTTACTTGTAGGGCAGCGGCGTTGTTGTCGAAACGACCTTCCATGTCGTCTTCGGGCAGCAGTGTCGCCACGTTTACGTTAATGCCCAGCAAATCACGGATGGAGTAGCCGTATTCTCGGCGATTTAAACGCCGCAGCGGAACTCGCCCCGCGGGAAGATTGCCTGCCGTGGCCGCTGTATCAATGGTGGTCTCCAGCCAAGAAACCAACTGGTCAACTTCGGTATTTTGCGGGCGGTGTTCGGCCCCAGGAGGGGGCATCTGGCCGCCGCGTAATTTGCGTATAGCAGCTTCCCAAATCTTGGCGTCTTGGGGGATTTGTTCGGGGTTCAATGAATCCATCGCGACTTCACCAGCCCAGTCTTCGCTGTTGTGGCATTCGGTGCAGTAAGTTTGGATGGTGTCCCACTGAGGATGTGAATCGGGGGCGGCAGAAAAACCTGAGGTAGCATAAAACGTCCCGCTGGCTGCCAGCATGGCCAAATGTATACTTTGATGGACAGAACGGCGAGCCATCTTTACCCCCAAATAATTATTATTTTAGCTAAACAAACGTATGCTTAGTATGCCTATAGGTCTTATCTTAAGCCACGGAAAGCATGCAAAAAAAATGATTTTGCTGGGATTCTCGAACCCTAGTCAAAAGCCTGCCCGGAACGGATAGGCACACTGCCATCCAGCGTTGAAAAGATTAATCTTTCAGCTCGGTGTTTTGGCTGCTATTCGTTCATTTTGGTGGTGAGGAATGCTTAGTAAAAAAGATAGGCCGCGCTTTGATCAGTCAATATGCAGTTTTTTGTGGAATATTGGCTGCCACTGCACGTGCCAAGATGGTCAATTGTTCAACAAATTGGCTGGAGCATACTGATCTGTCAGTGCCCGTTCTGTTGTGTCCCAGTCACTTTCTGTGTGCATAAACTTGATAAATTCAGTTAAGTTTATGCCAAAACGGTCGAGGCGTGGCTGCAGTGCGGCGATACGTTGTTGCAAAACATCTGCAGCGGGCAGAGCTTGCATAGGCGCAATAATGATGCGGTTGCCGGTGCCATTCATTTTGACGTTGAAAAACTTTCCAAACACTTGGTTGTAGCTTACTGATTCTGCCGAATACAAACGGCTGGTGGAAAAAGTGTTAGATACCAGCATACCTGTTGCCGGCAATAATGATTTCACTTCAGCAAGAAATTCCATGCTCATCAAGTGTTCGGGGATATATTCGCCGTTGAAAGCATCGAGAATAACTAAATCGAATTTTTCTCCACGCACAGCAGCACGTTTTACATATACGCGGGCATCTTCAGTGGCTACTTTGATAGTTGGTGTTTCGATAAAATCAAAATATTCCTGCGCCACTCTGACCACTGCTTCGTCAATTTCGGCAATCACAATTTCTGCTTGTGGAAACAGGGTGGAATAAGTGTGCACCAATGTGCCTCCGCCCAGACCCACTATCAAAATACGTTGCGGGTTGTCTTGTACTAGCAGACTGGAAAGCACCATTTTGGCGTAAGGAAACACTAATTTGTCGTAATCAGTAAGAAAACGGCAGCTCTGATTTTGACCGCCGCGATCACTGATAGTAAAACGCATACACCGGCGGTCTTCATCTTCAGTGACCAGAATATTGAGATAGAGCGAACGTTCTTGGTGAATTAGCTGAGCAGGGCTTTGGGCGGTACTGATGCTGGCAGCTGTGCAAAGTAAAAAAGCGGCAAAATTTTGAGCCAGGCTTGCGGTGAATAATAACGAGTTACGCATGAATTTTATCTGGGGAAGCAAGATTAGTGGTGGCAGATCATAACAAGGAAACTGGCGTCTGACACGAGGTGCATTCAGTTACCTCTTTGGCTAGGGGTCAGGGCTTGCACAGATAAAGTCGTCGATGACCTTCGTTCGCAGGGATGCGAACTAGAGCGCTATGGTTGGGTTCACGCGGGTCTACGAAAGATTCACCCTGCCTTAACTAGAATGACTCTGGATAATAAATTATCAAAAAGTAACTTTAAGATCTGGTTAAATTTTTGGCCGCTGTCGATCCGTACACTATGGCAATAACGCCTGCCAGTGCCAATGTAATACTCATGGTGATGAGAATTTGGTTCACTTCAAACCACAACACCAGATAGAAAGAAGTTGCCAATGTACCGATGGCGCTCCCGAGCGTTGAAATAAAATACAAGTTGCCAGCAACATGGCCACTACGTTCTGATTCTACGACCAGCAAACGCACTGAGTAAGGAGCAATCATGCCCATTACTGCAGTGGGTAGAAAGAATAAGAGCATTGACACTAACAAAGATCCATATCGCAGATCATCAATCTGCAAAAACAAAGCTTCCATAATTTGGTTGCTCCACAAGATCAAAGGAAGCAACAACAGCGCGGCACCAACATAAAAACAACCATAACGAACCAGGTTGGGCGTTTTGAGAGACAAACGTCCTCCCAGCAGATAACCAATCGATAGAGACAGCATGAACACAGTAATGATGCTGCCCCACACATAAATACTACTGCCAAAATAGGGCGCCAGAATGCGGCCTCCGAGTAGTTCGATGGCCATGATGATGAAACCACTAACAAAAGCTAGACAAAGCACCAGCAGATTTTGAAAAGAAGGATGGTCGGTGTGCATAGTTGAATTCCACTAAAGAACCCCCAGTATACCTGAGGATAATCTCAGCACCGATATCCATTATTTAACAAAATTCGCGCAAAATTTAGTGACAGTGGCTATGATTGATTCGAAGTTCAGTCGGATATTGGTACAACTTGCTGTTTAGCGATTTTCTCTTAAGAAACCATACGAGTAAAAAGGTGTAAGCGATGGAAACAATTCTCAGCATAATTTTCAGTGTGCCAGGTGTGTTATTGATTTTTGTCATTGTCATTCTGAAAACGGGTATCAAGTTTGTGCCGCAAAACCGTGCTTATGTAGTTGAGCGGTTTGGAAAATATCACTCAACTAAAGAAGCTGGTCTTAACTTTATTATTCCATTTCTGGATCGTATTTCAGCTGATCGTTCGCTCAAGGAACAGGCTGTTGATGTGCCAAGCCAAAGTGGCATTACCAAAGACAATATATCTTTGAGTGTAGATGGGGTGTTGTATTTCAGGGTGCTCGATCCCTACAAAGCCACCTACGGCGTAGACAATTATATTTTTGCCGTTACCCAGTTAGCACAAACCACCATGCGTTCTGAACTTGGCAAGATGGAGTTGGATAAAACCTTTGAAGAGCGTGACCACCTCAATACCAACATCGTCTACGCCATTAACCAGGCGTCTGCTGCCTGGGGTATTCAGGTGATGCGTTACGAGATCAAGGACATTGTGCCACCGGCTTCCATCATGGTTGCTATGGAAGCACAGATGAAAGCAGAACGCGTAAAACGTGCGCAAATTCTTGAATCAGAAGGAGACAGGCAAGCGGCCATCAACGTGGCCGAAGGACAAAAAGCGGCAGTAGTTCTGGCAGCAGAAGCTCAAAAAGATCAGCAAGTTCTCAAAGCACAGGGTGAGGCATTGGCCATCACTACAGTCGCTGAAGCACAGGCAGCAGCTTTGCGTAAAATTGGGGAAGCAGCGAATACCGACGCGGGTCAAAAAGCCATTCAGCTAGACCTAGCCACCAAAGCAATTGCGGCCAAACTTGCCATTGCCAAAGAATCAACTGTGGTGCTGTTGCCGGACAATGCGACAGATGCATCGAGCATGGTCGCGCAAGCCATGACTATTATTAATCAGCTAAATAACACGACTAAAGCGAGTAAAGGCAATGACATGGCTGACAAATAATTTCGCTAGTTTGCTGGTTGTGCTGGGTATTGCCCTGCTGGTCATCGAAGTGGGTGTGTTCGGGTTTAGCGTGTTCATTTTATTTTTTATAGGGCTTGCCTGTATTGTTACCGGCATGCTTATGGCTCTTGGTGTGTTGGCCAGTACCATGTTAGTAGCGTTTGGCAGTGTGGCAATATTGAGCCTGGTGTTTGCTGTTAGTTTGTGGAAACAGTTGAAAAATTTACAGGACAGCGGCGGCGTCAAGGATGTGAAAGGTGATTTTATCGGCCATACTTTTGTACTGGCAGATGCGGTTTCTGCAACCACCTTTACTACTCACAGAATGTCGGGTGT